>JAJXZA010000022.1 GCA_021780285.1 Planctomycetota bacterium | reverse complement strand
GGGGCTGGAGCAACGGACGGGGTGTATTTAATTGTCAAAATACGCGCGGTGCCGAGGCAGGCTCGGCCGCGTGATGTGTTTGTAGGCGGTGCATGGTGCGGGTAGTGCGGTTAGGCGCTGCGCGACGATTTTTTTGCCACAGAGTTTACCGAGGGCCATAGAGGCGACGGTGATGATGACTTAGCGACAGGTTGCGGAGGCTGTTGTTGTAAAATTGGTGAATATTTATTGCGTGTCGGTTGGGGGAGGCGTATATTGCGGTCGTCAAAGTGTGGGGTAATCGCTTGGTTTCGGTTGGCGAAAAACAGATGCGGCGAAGGAAGCAGGTGGGCACTTGCGCGCCACGCGCACTCAGCAAGATACACTTGTCAGCCCGCCAACGTTTCTCACAACTCCCGACGCCGGACTCACGACTCAAAAAAGATTGGCAGTACATGTACCAGGGCGGCCGGTTCGACACGGCAACAGGGCTGTATCACTTTGGTGCGAGAAATTATTCGCCGTCACTCGGCGTATGGATCAGCCAGGACCCATTGCAATATCCCGGCGCTGCGGCGCAATTTCGGCTTGGAGCCTCGGCGGGATTTCGTTGGGCTTAAGAACAGATTGCGGCGGCCACCAATCCGCTCCAACTCAACATCAATGGGGCGGATATCTATCAGGTGGAAATGAGCGGGCCGGTGGGAAGTGTGGATCTGAGCGGCTGCACCGCCTTCTCCGGTAAAGGGATGCCTACCGGCTTTGCCGGCGGATATGTTGCCGGAGGTAACGGTACTCATGAATGGTCAGCCCAATGACAATCATGTCCACGACGGTCAGCACCAGCAGCCACAACGAGTGGTTGAAAGTGAACCGGTAGAGCTGATAGAGGATGAACAGAAAAAACACCACCAAAGCTGTGGGATAATACCATAGTTTTTCGCGCAGCAGGCCGATCACCAGCCAAATTTTTACCAGTCCATGAGCCATCAGATAGAAGGCAAGGAACATTTGCGTCCTTACGGAATACCGATGAATCCATTGCAGGATAAGGTGAATGACCAGGTCGTGCGGGTCTTCGGCAAGTTCACCGGCGGCGATCAACTGCATAGTGTTAAGCAGCATCTGGTGGGTTACAAAAAGAGCCAGGATGCCGGCGAGGGTCTCGATGGCGGCATCTAAGAATTTGACGTAGAGGCTGATTCTGAAGAGTGTGTGGATATTTTTTTCGGTAAGCAAACGTCGCAGCATGGTTGTAGTGTAACACCATGAGCGTCTGGCGGCAGGGCGGCTGCGCCGAGCGAGTAGATGGAGAAAGTCGAGAGTATCCCGATAGGCGGTTGCTTACCGCATGGAGATTTCGGCATCCATGGCGCGGCGTGGAGCGCCGGGTCGCGCGCGGCGGCTACGCGCGCGGGGTGGGTGTTTGGATTTAAGGTTTAAAATTTGAAAAATTGGTGGCTGCGGCCCGCGGTCGCGGCTTTATGGGGGGAGGACAAATTGGTTGCGTGCGCGCGGCGGCTGGGCGACGGCAAGCGGTTAGATCTCACCTTCCAACTGCTCGTTGCGCAGGGCGGGAGCGAACGCGGTGATGCGGGGCTCCACATCAATTTTTGTTGTGGTGATATACGCGACGAAAATGATGATAAAGGCAGTCAGAATCAGGCTTATGAGCGGTGTGCCATACCCAAGTCCTCCGACGGCGGCAGGCTTGTCAAACCAGTCGGCAAATGAGGCTCCCAGAGGCCGCGTCATGATGTAGGCAAACCAGAACGCAAAGATGTCGTTTAAGCCCAGGAACCGGTAACCGATGCCGGGGATGACAAATAGAATGGCGAATAAGATTCCGGAAGTTAAAAAGCCCAGGTGAAGCGAGAAGGCGGTCATGTCGCCGGCCGCGGTACCCAAGGCAAAGGTGGCCAGGACCGTAGCCCAGTAAAACATTTCCCTGCGGAAGGTAAAAATACTGTGGATTGAAAGCGTTTTTTCAACGCGGTACCAGAGCGCTAAGATTATGACCAGAGTGACTGCAAATGCTGACGTTGAGAGGAAATACGGAACTCCCAGGACGACGTGGATGACGTCGGCAACCATGGTGCCGAAAATACTGACCATGACGACCAGCAGCCAGTAAACCCAGGCGATGTAGCGCTTCGCCCGAAACTGTAAAACCAGGGCCGCGGCGAAGCCCAGAGCGCCCAGGATTACCGCAACGTATGGATTGATATGAAACACCAGAAAATCGGAGGTTGCCTCGCCCATGGCGGTGCTCAAAATCTTGATGATCCAGAAATAAACGGTAATCTCGGGGACTTTGGACAAGACAGGGCCTGTGGCCCCTGTTTGCAGTCCGATGCTCATTTTGTTCATGATAAATTCAGCGCTTTCTTGAGAGCCCATGTGGTTGCTGGTCGCGGTCGCCGATGATCCGGACTGTTTTTTCTATAGAGCTATTCGGTTTGCGGGCAGATTTGGTTCAGCAAAAAATGGGGAAATTCGGGTGAGATGTGGAAAAAACAAATGTTCTGGTCGGCCTGTGGAATTCGCCAAGGGGTTGCGGCCCGGAGGGTGAGCAGTGTGGGGGATTTAAAATTTAAGATTTGAAAAGTTGGTGGCTGCGGCCCGCGGTCGCGGCTTTATGGAGGCGGCGCGGCTTCGCCTGGGGTGAAGGCTCGGGACAGGAACGGAACAAACCTCGAAAACCTGCGGGCGATGGGGTTGCAGTGATGCGCTCGCAGCCGCAGGCGCTACGCGCCGCCGAACAGGTCGTGCGGGGTTATATAGCCTTTTTGTTCAAAATATTTCATGGCGGCGGGCACATCACGGAAGACGGCGGTGGCGGTTTGCGTGATAAACGGGCTGGGGTTGGCTTTGGGCCGCCAGATGACATACGCCTCGCGGGCGTGGTCGTGGGCGTGCTGGAGTTCGCGCTCCACACCGCTGGAAAGCCCCGGTTTGCCGCCGGGCAGTTCGGGAATGTATGAAACAATAAAATCGCTTTGGCGCACCATCATAAAATCGCGCGCGTAAATCTGGCCGTCAATGTCGGGGCCGATGGCGAGGATGTCGGCAACGTTAAGCCGCACCATTGAGTCGCCGGCGGGGGCTTCAATGTATTGTTTGCCGGTTTTGGCGAATTCGACGGCGCGGTCGTGCAGGGCCTTTTCATCAACATCGCCGGGGTCAAATGCAACAAACTTGCTGCGCAGCGTGTGGCGGAAGGCGTCAATTTCGGCCAGGGTGGCCGGCAAGTCCATCACGTGGCTCATGGGGAAGCTGGGGTAAACTTTTCGCATGTTGGGCCGCAGCAGCAGGCCAAAAAGTGCGTCCACGGTGGATTGCCTTCGGCCGCGGGCGAGCACATAAAATTGTCCGGGGTGCGCGGCGTTGGCGCGGGCGAGAATTTCGGTGGCGAGAATTTCTTCCTCGCGCCACACCATCAAATC
The DNA here is from genome assembly GCA_021780285.1 of Planctomycetota bacterium. Classification (GTDB taxonomy): domain Bacteria; phylum Planctomycetota; class Phycisphaerae; order WQYP01; family WQYP01; genus JABEVB01. The sequence continues at coordinate 12,915 of JAJXZA010000022.1, read as the reverse complement.
TTTAAGGGTATGGTCGGTGCCATGCTCCTGCAGCAGTCTCTGATGAATGGATTCGACGTTGTCGAGCAGCGTGACGTAAAGATCGGCCCGCAGTTCGCGCAACTGGTCAAAATCGAAGGCGGCAAAAAGCCCGTGCTTCCAGCGGAAGGTTGCATGCGAATTGACAATGACGTTTTTATGCTTGGGCGCTTCGCGCAGAATATCGCGGAACACCGCCCGCCGCAGGCTGCTGAGGCGTGACAGCGGCAAATCCAAAATACGGCCGGGCTTAACGTCGGGCGCTTCGCGGTACATCATGTCGCCGACATGAAACACCTTGACGGCCTCGCCGCGTGCTTTGGCAAGGGCCTCAAAATCAGCAAGGTATTGACGTTTATCCAGCCCAATCTGGCCGGTCAGCAGCATGCGCATCGAGCAACTCCAAGGCGATTGCTCCGGGCAATCGGCATGGGGCTTATTGTAGGGTGTGCGGGCATAATCGGACAGAGCACCGGCGCGTCTGGTGTCAGTTGCGTCGGCAGGCGGAGTCGGGCGCGCAGCGGCCCGTTAGCCGCCAGCGGTTGCGGGCAAAGAGGCGGTAGGCCGCTCTGGCCAAGGCGCGAATCGGACGGATGCTTAGCATGCGGCGCAGCAGCCTGCGGCCCCAGCTGGGCGGCAGGGCGGCCCAGATGGCCTCAAAGGCGTCGAGTTCGGTGTATACTTGACCGGCGGCGTCCTGGGCGTGCATGACGGCATGTACGCGGGCGGCATCGAGGCCATAGCGCTGAGCGGCAAAATCAGGCCCCATAATATCTATGCATTGCAGGTGCTGGGCGCTGTCTATACGGTGATAATAAGCGATTTCGCGGCGGCATAGAGGGCATTGGCCATCAAAAAAGACCTTCAGCGGCATTTGGGGTCGAATATTCATGGCTTTTACGGTAGATTTTTGACGGGTAAAAAGCAAGGCTGATTCCGCAATTTTGTTGGAAAGGTTAGCCGCAGCGGCGGAAACTTGTCGGAAGCGAGTCTGCGGCTGTGCCCAAAAGCGATTTTTGCTTGCCGGGCGAACTGCCAAAGCCGCCGGGCGTATGAAGGGTGGGCCTGATGGCCACGGACGAACAACTGTTGGCCGCTTATCTTAAGGGCGATGAATCGGCTCTGTCAGAGCTGGTGTCGCGCTACCAGCAGGAATTGTTTTCGTTTCTGCAGCGGTTTGTCAACGATGCAGCCGTCGCGGACGACCTGTTTCAGGAAACGTTTGTTCAGGTTTATCGCCATGCGGCGAGTTTTGACCTTAAGCGAAAGTTCCGGCCGTGGCTCTTTACGATTGCGGCCAACCGGGCGCGGGACTATTTGCGGCTGACGATGCGGCAGCCGACGGTTTCGCTGGATGGCGGCGGCGGCAGCGATGGCGAGGGCGGAACATTGGCGGATCGGCTGAAGTCCGACGAGCCCACGCCGCTGGATAACGCGCAGCTTGGCGAAGATGCCCGGCGGGTGCGCGAGGTTATAGACAAACTCGCGCCGATTTACCGCGAGGTGCTGCTTTTGAGTTATTTTAACCGTTTTGCGTATCAGGAAATTGCCGAGATGCTGCATCTGCCGATCGGCACGGTTAAAAGCAGGCTCCACGGGGCTTTGGTGGCATTTGAGCGTTTATGGGGCTCGCGTTTGGAGCACACCGAAAAGTGAATTGTTTAGGAAGATTGGGACAAAGCAGGCTGGAAGATTGCGTTGCGTTAAGGGTGGCAGGCAAGATGCCTGCACCACAAGGGCTGCCTCCGCTGCGGGGTGTGACAGAGCACTCGTGCCAATCGGCGGTGGCGTGAATGGTTGGCGACAAGTGAACCGGCCCGAGCGGGCAGCGTATGTTGCATAAGACGCTCGGCTCGCAGGAACATAAAATAGTATAGAGGTAACGTAGCACCCATGACCCAGCAGTTTCCGGACAAGTTCAGCGAAGGTGATGCGCAGGGTGCGCCCCATACATCTTCTTCATCGGCGGGCACGCCTGGCATTGATGAGCCAACTGATGTGCCGACGTTGCCTGCGGCCCGGCAAGCAGTGGTAGATCGCCTGCTCGAACACGGCCGTCATTTTGAAAAGCCCACAATTGCCGCCGGTGAAAGCCCCGCCGACTTTGCCGCGGTGCAGCGGGTAATGGCGGCGTTGTCGCAACTTACCGAGCCGGTGGCGCCTGCCGACCTGGCGGCGCGAACCGTAGCGGCCGTAAAAGCGATGCAGCGCCCTGCTGCGTTTGCCGGTTTGCCGGCGGCGGCGGAGCCAGCCGCGGTCAGCGGCGGATGGCGCATCAACTGGGCGGATCACAAATTCAATATTGCAGCGCTTTTGGTAGCCTCTGCCGTGCTTGTGGCATTGGTGGTGGGCAAGCTTAGCGCTGTGCGCTTCACCGAGCAGGTAACCGCCTGCGCCGGCAACCTGCAATCGCTGGCCGGCGCGTTTGCGGCGTACGCGGCCAACAACAACAACTTATTGCCCAGCGTGGCCACCCCGGCGGATCGCGATTGGCTGCCGCCGTCGGAGCGTCCAGGCAGCGTGGTGGACGGCGGCTCCATCAGCAACATCAGCAATTTAGCTCCGATGATGGGCCAGGCGCGCTATGCCACCTGGAATCTCCTTGCGCGTGATGGTGCCGGACCGGCCAGCGCCGCGGCGGGCGTCGGCGTACCGGCGACGTCACTGGTTCGCTACAGCTATCTCGACCAGCTTTCGCGCTATCATCATCATTACAACGGTTCGGGCGAAATAGCTGTGCTGGCCGACCGCAACCCGCTATTTGTGACAAGCCCGGCCGGCACGGGTGAGGCCAATTCGCCCAATCATGCCGGCCAGGGGCAGAATGTATTGTTTGACGATGGTTCGGTGCACTGGTCGAAGTCGCCGGATGTCGGCCCCGACCACGACAACATATGGACCATCGGCTCGGCCCGGCGGGTGAGGTACACGGGGCTGGAAGAACCGGCCAACCCCAATGACATTATCCTGGTACCGTAACGGCGGCCACGTCAGGGCGGCGGTGTTAAGACCCTCATACACACCTCGAGGGGTGATGTGCTCTCCTTAAAAGCCCGGCATGCGGATGGATTCCGCCTGCCGGGCTAATTTTTTTAATAATAGTTATTCACAATCGCCCCAACCTACGATACTACTCTGTCATTTGTGTTAGGTATTTGTTTGGTATATAACGCTCGCAGCGTCGCTGCGTTTGAGGAGAGTTTTCATGACATCATTTTGCATGGTAGCACCAGTCGCAGGCGAACTTGTGCCGGGGCAGCTGCGTGACTGGGCCGGGAGCATACCTGGTGAATTGCCGCAACTGCTGGGGTTTATTAAGGCCCGCCGACAGTTGCCGGTTGCGGGCTGGCGGCCAGTGCCCGGCGTTGCTGCGGGTCAGCCGATCTGGCCGAGTCGTGGCTGCGAGATAAGTCGAACTGCTTTGTGCAGGGGCAGCCGCGAAAGCTGCGAACAAATTGCCGAAACCTATCGGCCCCTGGTGCATGGCGTTGCGGCGGCGGCTTACCGTCGTTGCGGCGGCCGCAGCGGGCTGTCGCTGGAAGACCTGCGGCAGGAAGGGTTTATTGGTTTGCTGGCGGCCATCGAGCGGTTTGATGCGTCCGCCGGCGTGAGCTTTGCCGCCTACGCGCGCCGGCGCATTTCGGGGGCCATTCTCGATGCGATTCGCCAGTGGCACAGACAGCAGAGGGCTGCGGCTATAGAGCCGGCGGCCCGTGTGAATCGCTCCGCAGCGCGCAGCACGGCCATGGAGGCGATTGAACTTGCCGACCTATTGGAGGCCGTGGCGCGTGGCCTTGGTGCGCGGTATACGCTGCTGCTGCGCCTGCGACTGGCCGAGCATCTAACTTGCCGGCAGGCCGCGGGCAAACTGGGCGTGCATGTGTCGCGGGTGCATCAGATGCAGCGCGAACTTCGGCTGCGGCTGGAGCAAAGCAGCTCCATATCCGCGTAAAAGCGCTCGGCGTGCTTTGCAACGGGTCCGTCAACAAATCCGGCGTTGCGGCAAAGGACCCGCATCACAGTGACATGCGTCGGGTTAAAGGGCGATTACCCCCGGCAAGCCGGGGGCTAAATAGAGCGCGTCGCCAGTCACTCGGCCGCTTTTTTGTTTTTACTTTTTCTGGAGATTGTTTTATGACCCAACACGTTTCAGATCCTTCGGCTGCACCGACAAACGGACCTGCCGGCGATTTGATGTCGCGGCAGGAGTTTAACCGGCTGTTTGATGATATTGCCGGGAACTGGCAAACAATATTTTTGTATTTGCGCCGGCGGGCGCAGGGCGTGGCGTCCGGCATTCGCTTTCCACGCGATGTAGACCGCGAAGACATCATGAGCGAGGCCGTCGTGCATGCGATGCAGCGTGTTGACCGCTACGACCCGAAGCGCAACCTTGCGGCGCAGTATTTTTCGCAGCTTATGGCCCGCCACATGCTGCGGATTATAGACCGTCGCCCGCGCGAATTGCTCGAGAGCCAGCACATGCCCCGGCACAGTGAACGGCAAAATGCCGAATCATTGCTCGAACAAAAGAGCCGCCAGCTTGAAGCGCGGCATTTTTCGCAGTATGCGCGGTTTGATCCGCGGCTGGGACCCGGTCGAGATGCCAGCCGCGTGCGGCAGCTTATAGATCGCTCGCTGCGGCGTTCGGTGGGCTTTGTCGCTTCAGCGCAGGAGCCGATGGACCGCATTCGCGCGCAGGCGGCGATAGATGTACTGCAGGAGCTACGTAAAGCGTTGTTGGGCCGGTACAGCCGGGTATGTGCTGACCATGCACGGTATACGCCGAGCCGGCGGCTGGATCGGAATGAATCCGTGCTAAAGCCGTCGGATGATGAAGTCACCTGAGGGAGGTTAGCCTAGTTCCATGGGTCGAAGTTGGCGGCGCTTTCGGAAGCGAGCCGGGTGATGTAGCCGACGTGACCATCCACATAGGCTACGTTGCCGCGGTTGTTGAGGTTTGAGTTGTATTCTGCGGTCGCGGCGGCGGTGGAGGTAGCTTGGGGCGATTCCAGGCCTATATCGTGGCGTATGCCAACGCAATCATAACTGGCAGACGGATTGTACGATGGAAAGTATGCACCGTCGTTGAGGGTACTGTTAGATTGGTCTACAAGCATGATACAACTGCTTGGGCTTTGGACTTCCGCGAGTGCTAGAGTGACCTGAGCAGACTGTGCGGCGCTGCTGCCAAAATAGGTGCTGCTGCTAAAGTTTGGATAGGGTGATCCTGATACTCCCGGTGCCGTGGCGTTGACGGTCATGTCGCTTATGAGTTGATTCAGGCCGTTGGTAGAAGCGTAACCCGGCTCACCGAGCCAGGCATTCATACTATAGCTGTATGGATAGGGGTAACTGGCGTTGAGGCCGGCGACTCGCGTGAAGGCGTCTACATCAGCCGGGCAAACGAGAACGGCCGTATTGAGATTAACACCCGGCGCCTGCCCGAGGTACGGCCCGATGCGTGAGTCGTTGAGGGGGCGGGTGTTGGTGTTCTGCCAATAAATCCAATCGGCGGGCTGTATGTTGCCGCTGTCCGCCGCCGCCGGGAAGAAGCCCTTGTTGCTGCTGGTATATGAAATAAACGCTTGCGAAAGGGTTCGCATATTAGCCTGGCAGGCCACGCGCTCGGCTTCGTTTTGCGCTGCGACCAGCGCCGGCAGCAGCAGCGCTATCAGGATGGCAATGATGGTGATTACCACCAGCAGCTCAACAAGTGTGAAGCCCCTGGCATCGGCTCGTTTGATTGTGACCGGCATTGATAACATATTTATTTCCTCTGTGGCTTGAGCTATCCCGCGTCGCAGGTACCGTGGTTGCTTCTTTTTTAGTATACGCATTCCCGGCGCAAAGCCAACAAAATTCTCTCGCTTTTTTGCCAGCGAGCCAGCGGGCGATAAACTCGGCTGAGTATTGACCGCGGACGGCTTGGGCATCTGCAATGGATGTATGGCCGTATAGGACCTCGTATATTCGCTTTAATGAACATGAAATTAAACGTCCGTGCTTTTGTGCGGCAATGCCCTATAATATATAGGATGGTGGTTGGGTATGGGGTGGTTTGGCGGCTGCCATCGTTGGTGCTGGCGAGCTATAACATGTTACTTCCGAAAAAAACGGCGATTGGATTGAATTGACCCAGCCGCTATCCACCGATATATAGAGCGGCGGCTTTGCGTGAGTGCCGCCCAGGCCCAGTGTACAACCAGCCTGAAACAAACGCACCGACTGGCGGTCACCATTGAGGAACTCCATGCGCAATAAACTTATTTCCGTACGACAAAGGTTGTTATTTGCCGCCGCCTCCGCCGTCCTGTTGCTCGGCGTGCACCGACTTGCCGCGCAAAGTGCCAGCGGCAATGCCCGGCAGATGCTGGCCGATCAGTTGGTGGACGATGCCCGACAGGTCGGCCACAACACCCAAATACCCGGTACGCTTGCGGCCCGCCAGGCCATGGCACTGTTGAACCAGGCGTATGAGCTGGCGCCCGAATCGCCGACGGTGCTGCGGCTGCGCGCCGAAGCGGCGGCGGCCCTCAACAAAACCAGTACGCTGCGCCAAAGCCTTCTGGAGCTTGTCAAACTAAGGCCGCACGACATTGCCGCGCAGGTGCAATTTTTAGATGCGCTGGCGCAAAGCGCACAAACCGTTCGCGGCAAAATCAATATTTATCTTGCCGCGCTCAAACAGCCCGACTTAGACGCACAGGTTGCCTCGGCCATGGCGCTGCGGGTGGGCCGCCTGCTAGAGGCGCAATCGCGTCATCGCCTGGCGCTGAAAATGTTTGAGGAAGCGGTGACGCTCAATTCGGCCAATCTCGCGGCACTGCAGGAGGTTGCGGCCATTTTGCATAAGCGCCATGCGGCGCGCGCTAAGCAGGTTGCCGCCTACATTGCGGTTTTGCAAGCTGACCCGTACCAACCCGCGGCGCTGGCGGCCGTCGGCAATATTCTCGCGTCGGCCAATGACTATCATCATGCGGCGGCGTGGCTTAACAGCGCCATCGCCCAATATCAGCAGGTGGCAGCACCCGTGCCGCCGGAGCTGATGGTGCAGCTGGCGCAAGACTGGGCCATTGCCGGCGACGAGCCGGAATTTGACGCTTTTATGCGTGAACTCATCGCGGGCAAACACCCCGCGACGGCACTTTTGATGCTGGACCTTACCGCCCGGAGTGAAGGCCTGCCGGTCAACGGCCCGCGCAGCGGCGCCATTTTCCAGCAGATTCGCAAGCGGCTGGTTGCGGCTCTGGCCAAAAATCCAAAAAATGCCGAGCTAATCGCCGACCTGCTGTGGCTTGACCTGTACTATGCCCATTCAGTTCCGCCCGACGCCGCCCAGCGCTTGACCGAACTGGGCCGCATGCTCCCCAAAAACTCGCCGACCTACCTGCGGCTGCGCGGCTGGCTGCTGCTGCGGCAGCACTTTGCCCAGGCGGCCCGCAAGCGTTTTGTTGCCGCCGGAAACGACCCGTACGCTCAACTTGGGTTGGCCCGACTGGCGGTTATGGAAAATCGCAACCAACACGCCGCTAAGATAATCCAGGCTCTCTGGAATACCCATCCGCAGGGGCTGGTGGCGCTGGCGGCGGCCAATGCGGCCTCCAACCTGGGCGTTACGCTGACGCAAGGCGCAGCTGACGCGGCGGTGTCGGCAGCAGCAGCCATCTATCGCAAAGCCATGCTTGACGCGGTGGAGCATCCGACCAATGTTGTACTGGTAACGGTAAGCTGGCCCAATGAGTACATCAGCTATGGGCAACCCCTTTATCTGAAGGTGCATTATTTTAATGCCACCGATCACACGTTGGCCGTCGGCCCGGATACCGCCATCACCACCAATGTGGCGTTTATCGGGGCCATTCAAGGGCTTAACACGGTGAACCTCGGCGCGTATGCCGTGGATTCGGACGTGACCACCCTCAAGCTTGATCCGCAAAATACGCTGACGGTGCGCTACCGCGTTGACCAAGGACCTCTGCGCGGGCTGCTTTTGACCAACCCGGCGTCGCTGGTGGGGGGCAATATTCAGGTGATTACCAATCCGCTGGCGGTTGGCGATCAAATGAAAACCGGCCTTGGCGGGCAAATTGTATCGGCCGGATATTTTAATGTGCGCGGCCTGTTTGATGATGCCGATACCGGCATGGCAACCGCTGCAGCCGAACTTGCCAGCTTGCCGCAGGCGCAGCAGATGCTCAACGCCGGCGCCTTGATTACCGAGTTGCCCGGCGTGCGCCAGGCCGCGGCTGCCGCGGCAACGCAACCGGCGCCGCAAGGTGTTAAGCCGCCCGATCTTTCGGCTCTGAGCGGCAAGCTAACCACAGCTCTTGCCGGATTGCTGGAGCCAGGGGGCGATCCGCTGGTGCAGGCGTGGTTGCTGCGCCGTGCGCCGCTGCAGGGCCTGCCGGCGACGCTGACCAAACAGCTTGCATCGCTGAGCCGAAGCCCGGTGGCGCTGGTGCGAATGTTCAGCTATGACCGCATGCTGCAGCAGGCCTTGGCCACCGGCAGCCGCAGCGAAGAAACCGCCACCTCTAAAAAACTGATGGCGCTGTCCAAGGCGGAAAAAAACCCGCAAGCCGCGCGTTGGGCCGGCTGGCTCGCCGAAAACCTGACTTTTGCCGCAGCGGCGAATAAGCCTCCGAGCACCGCCGCGGCCACCGCCCCGCCCGCTGCAGCACAGTGACAGGCTGATACAGTGACAGCCCGATATGGATTGCGGCGGACATGACGCGCGGGATCGCCCGCCGGGCCGCGCCCGGCGGCTTGGCGCAGCATGACGTGTCGGAGGCCATGAACTTCTGGTGAACCATGGATATACTGAATCGCCATGGGCGATGTGCATCTGCCAATTCAACACATTCATGGCCGCGGAGCGGCCGCAAACCCGCCCAATCGCTTTGAGCGACAGCGGTATGAACGTGACCCGGACGATCCCGAGCATACGGATGAATCGGAATCGCCAGGCCCGCAAACCGAGCTGATTGCCGATGATGCCAAAAGCATCATTCGCCGCAACGAAAGCCCGGACCTGCCATTCAATTACAGCCTCAACACTTACCGCGGCTGCGAGCACGGCTGCGTTTACTGCTATGCGCGGCCCACGCACGAAACGCTGGGCTACTCGGCGGGGCTTGATTTTGAAACCCGTATTCTCGTCAAGCACCGCGCCGCCGAACTGCTCCGCCGGGAGTTGATGGCCCCGTCATGGAAGGGTGATGTTATCAATATATCTACCGTTACCGATTGCTATCAGCCGGTGGAGCGCAAACTGGGCATAACGCGGCAGTGTCTGGCGGTGCTGGCGGAGTTTCGCAACCCGGTGGTGATTGTGAGCAAAAACCATCTGGTGACGCGCGATGTGGACCTTTTGGCCGAGCTTGCGGGGCATCAGGCGGCGTTGGTTTGGATTTCGCTTACCACGCTGCGGCCCGATCTTACCGCCATTATGGAGCCGCGCACCAGCAGCCCCGCCCGCCGCCTTGCGGCCATCAAGGCTCTGGCACAGGCCGGCGTGCCGGTGGGGGTGCTGGCGGCTCCGGTGATTCCGGGCCTCACCGATGAAGAGCTGCCCGCCATACTCAGCGCCGCCGCAGCCGCCGGAGCCAGGTTTGCCGGCTACACGCCGGTGCGACTGCCCTACGGCGTAAAGGATTTGTTTATTAACTGGCTCGAGCAGCACATGCCCAATCGCGCTGAAAAAGTGATCAACCGCATTCGTGAAGTTCGCGGCGGGCGGCTCAACGATTCTAATTTTTATTCGCGCATGAGCGGCGAAGGAATATTCATGCAGCAAATCGCGGGGCTTTTTGGCGTGGCTTGCCGCAAAGCCGGCCTGAGCGAAACGGTGCAGCGGCCATCGAGCGCGGCATTTCGCAGGCCCGGCGGGCAGCAGTTGAGCCTTTTTGACTCGCAGTAAAACGATCCAAAAAAAGAAAAGACAGCCATCCGCACAACCAAATGCCCCCTGGTGCGTGCATGCCGGATAATTCCGGCGGCTAACATGGCGGGCGGGGCGGATGCAATGCAGAGGTATAAATGGCTCGCGCAACGCGTCGGTTAAATCATTCGGTCATAAATCCAACTGAACTGCCGCGGGGGCTGTTTGAGGTGGTAGTCGCGGATTTCGTCGGCATGGGAGGCGTAGCGCTGTGCCTGGCGGCACAGATATTCCTGAGCTTTGGCGGCTGCGCCGCAAACCGAGCGGCCGGCGATGTTCCACGTCTCGACGAGATGACTGATGATGGAGGCATAGTCGTGCACGGTGTAAACGCCGAGGCGCTGGGCGACAACGGCGAAATGATCGAAGAGATCGGGGTCTTTGCCGTCAAACATGAGTCGTCCGGGCATGGCAATGAGGCCGCGCATCATTTCGCGGAAGGTCAAAATGCCGCCGGCCGGGTCGAGATTCATAACCTGCAGCATCATGCGGGTGTAAAAGGCCTCATGGCGTGATTCGTCGCCGGCGATTCGCAGGCATATTTTGGCAAGGTTGGCATCGCCCTGGCTTCCGGCGAGTTTAGCCACGTTGGCGTGCGAAATTTTTGTGGCCCGTTCCTGAAATGAGGTATAAACCAGCCCAGCGTAGGGGTCCATGTTGGCGCGGGGGTTGAAGCCCTCGGCAATGAGATGCTGAACGGTAAGCTCCACGCGGCGCATGTCTACCCGGCCGGTGATGCGGAGATAGGCGTTGAGCAGGTCGCCGTGGCGGTTTTCTTCGGCGGTCCAGCCGCGCATCCATTGTGCCCAGGGGCGGTCGCTGTCGCCGGTGTAATCGCGGGCAATAAGGTTAAGTGCGATGGCATAGCTGGGCAGGGCTTCTTCGGTGACCATGTCGCCCACGAGCACAACCAACACTTCATCCGAGAGGCCTTGTGCCGGGGCGCGGTAGTCGGTGAGCTGCTGCTGCCAGTTCTCGGCGGCAAAGTCCGGAAGGTAATCGGTAGGTTGCCAGATGCGGTCAATGGGCGCGAGATAGTTGAGGTTCTCCCCGACAAACGGCTCCATTTGGGCCAAGATCGCAGCTCGCTCATCAAGGGTTTTCAGGTCAATAACTGGCAATTCATCTCGATACAGGACATCTACAACATTTAAGTATAGAGTCTTTGCGCCGCAAAGGCCAGATAAAAACAAAATTTTTGATAATTCACAAAACTAAATGTACTCTGATGCGTGAATACCATGGCGGAAGCCATAGGCCTTGAGCTGCAGCCGATGGCGTTATGAAGCGGAATTGCAGTGGAGGGTGCTTGGGCACAGCGGGTTTATCGAGAACCGCAGCGACTGCCCGCCTGCAGCCGCAATGAACCGTCCTGGCGAGCGTTATACTGCTCGGTTGGGAAGCATTGTTACCAATATAGAGGAAGTGTGCGTGAATGCAGGTTCGATAGATAAGGGCAGCGCCATTAAGTTGGGCTTGGCGGTGGCGCTGCTGGTTGTGGCGGTGATTTGGCTGGTGCTTCATTGGGGTGCCATGTTCGGCCGCGTGGCGGATAAATCCATCGCGGTGTTTGAGGTGCCGCACCAGGTAGGGGTAGACCCCACCCAGCCCATCGGCCAGAACAATCCGGCGGACAGCACAGCCAAGGGTATGTATATCGCGTACGATTTTGCCAGCGAGCAGGGCAAACTCTGGATTTACGTTCACCCCAATGATCCGACTTATCATATGACGGCGCTGTTTCAGGAGAGGCTTTCGCGCCGCCGGCCGCCGCAGTGGGTGACGCAATTGCGTGCTCTGTCGGACCCGGTAGACCGCGCCATTTTTTTTGCGGCGCGGCGCGGGTTAGACGGACTAAGCGCATGGTTACGCTCGGCCGGGGCTACCAGTGAGCAAATGACAAAAGTAAAAACCGCCTGGGGCGTTTACCATGACTGGCTGGTGCTGTTTAACCAGGAGCAGCACGATGGCACGGCGGCTCCAAACTCCCTTGCCGCCATGGAGCAGGCGTTTGCCGCCTATCAAAAAACGCCGGGCGATATTTTTAAGGATCGCGCCAAGCAGCAGGCCGCCCGGCAGGCGTATGCGGCCGGCATGGCGTATGTTGATCGCATTGATGCGCTTCGCAACCAACATATGCAGCAACTATCCGATGCCATTAAAGCGACGCTTAACGATTCCCAAAAGACCGGCCTGGGCGATGCGGTCACCAAAATGCTCAATCGCTTTGGGTCGGGGTAAGCGAATGTGGCCGCGTCCGGCGGGTCACACCTCACCGTCGAAATGCCGGGCTGTCCGGAATAATTTTTCGGCGATGTCAGTCGTTTGTGCGGTGCGCGTGAGACCCCTGAAAGGTTATCGCCCCTTATGGGCAATGGGCAAATTTCCCGTGCGGTTGACTAATCTTGGCGCGTATTTTAGGCCGATGTGAATAGCGTTCCGATCTCGTGTAAGGGTCGAGTGGCCGATCCTGGGATTCAGAGTTAAGAGAGTTTCACAGACGGGTGTTATGTCTGTAGAGCAGCTTATCGGCTCATTTCGCAAGAAGGTGCTGGCCAGCAAAGCTGACCACGCCCGCCGCACGATAGCCGCTTCTTTGGCGGCCGGGCGGGGAGGAGTACAGACCGTGATATTACAGGACGAGACAACCCAGAGAGTTTCATTCTCGACTACAGCGCTGGATGGCTATATCGAGCTTGTCGCGCTGGATATGGATGGCACGCTGCTCAACGAGCAGGATGCAGTCAGTTCGCGGGTGCATCGCGCGGTGCGGCAGGCATCAACGCGTGGAGTGTTCGTGGTGCTGGCCACCGGCCGACCACCCCGCTCGGTGGAGCACTATTATCGGTCACTGGGTTTGGGTACGCCTATCATAAGCCACAATGGAGCGCTTATATGGGATGTGCACCGCAAACGGGCGATTCGGCATTGCGCCATCGCCGCAGACCTGGCTC
>JAJXZA010000294.1 GCA_021780285.1 Planctomycetota bacterium | reverse complement strand
ATGACCTGTGCCAGCGGGCCTTCAATTTCACGCCCTGGTGCTCCGCTGCCCAGCGCCAGCGGCAAGAGGCCCAATGCCGTTACCAAGGCGGTCATCAAAATTGCGGGCAGGCGATCGGCAGCGCCCATCGCGGCGGTTTGAGCGTTCCAAGGCTGCTCTTCGTGTTGCACCAGATGCTGATAGTGCGAGAGCAGCATAATGGAATTGCGCAACGTAATGCCAAAAAGCGTAATAAACCCTACCAAAGCGCCCAGGGAGAGCAGGCCGCCAGCCAGGTAGACGGCCCATACGCCGCCGGCCAACGCCATAGGCAGGTTTAGCAGCAACAGCAAGACATTGCGTACATGTCCCATGACGATGCCCAACAGCAGCAAAATGACAACCATCGCGATGGCCGCATGCACCAGCAGGCTGCGTTGGGCTTTGGCGGCAGCGCGGGCCGCGCCGGCAAACTGAATGTAGATATCGCCGCCGGGGTGCACTTTGGCGGCGATAAGTTTTTTGGCTGCGGCCACAAAGCCTGTGACGGAACGGCCCGTGACATGTGCGGTTACAACGATGGCGCGGCGGCCATCGAGATGGCTGATGGCATAGTAGCCGCGGCTTTGGCGAATACGGGCCACCTGCCTGAGGCGCACAAGTTTGCCGCCGGGGGCGTTAATCCAGAGGTTACCAATGGCTGAAACATGATTGCGCCATTGCGGGGGCAAAATGACCGTGAGGTTAAATTGCTCAATGCCCTTATAAAGCCGGGCTGCATTGTCTCCGCGGTATGCCGTCTGCACGGCCGCGGCCACCGTGCCCCATTGCAGGCCCCACTGTTTGAGCGCGCGGCGCCTGGGCCAGATGCCGATTTCGGGCACGCGTGTGGCTGTTTGCAGGTGCACGCCAGTGGCCCCGCGCACACGCGATAGCTCCCGGCTTACCTTGGCGGCGGTGCTGCGAAGTGCGGCAAGATTATTTCCCAAAACCTCTACCGCCACCGGCGCACCAAAACCAGACAGTGTCTCGTTGATACGCTCGGTAAGCACGCTGTTGTAAGACATCAGCGCTGATGGAAACTGCTTAAAGAGTTGGCGCATGGCGCGCCGAAAACTCTTGAGCTGGGCAGGCGTCAGCGGCTTAAGGCGCAGCATAAACTCGCTGTACTGCGGGCCTAGAATATCGCCTCCAAGATTGGAGCGGCCGGCCCGCTGTTCGAGTTCCTGCACTTCGGGCAGTTTGAGCAGAGCCTGGGTAACGTGCTGGCCCAGGGCAATGGATTGCGTAAGCGATGTCCCCGGCGCTAACGCCATGTGCACCACATAGTTGCGTTCGTTGAGCTTGGGCAAAAAGCCAGTGTGGAGTTTTGTCAGCAGAAGCAGTGAGCCTAGGGCAAAGATGGCCGCGGGCACGAGCGTAAGCCAAAGCCGCCGTTCGATGGCGACAATTAAGCGGCCATAGCCGGCCTTGAGTTTTTGGAGAACCCAAGTTTCATGGGCTTTAAGGTGGTCACCCGGCAGCAACGTCAGGCACAGCGCGGGGGTGAGCGTAAGAGCTAAAAACAGCGATGCCACAACGGCTGCGATGTACGCAATGCCCATGGGGGCAAAGAACCGGCCGGCCAAACCGCCCAGCCCCAATACGGGTAAAAATACCGCGATGACCGCCGCCGTGGCAAAAACCACTGCCGAGCGAACCTCGAGCGAGGCGCCGAGCACCACGCGCCACGTGGGGCGCGGGCGTGGGTTTGCCTTGTTTTCGCGAAGCCGACGCGAAATATTTTCAACGTCTATTACGGCGTCATCCACCACTTCACCCAGGGCAATGGCCAGACCGCCGAGCGTCATGGTGTTAAGCGAATAGCCGCAGTGGGTAAGTATGGCAATGGCTGCCAAAATAGATGTCGGAATTGCCAGACAAGAAATCAGCGCGGTGCGCCACTGCCCTAAAAATAGCGACAACACCAGCACAATAAGCCCGGCTCCAATGAGCAGGCTTGATTCCAAATTAGACAAAGCCGTGGTGATAAAATCGGCCGAGCGCAAAATATGGCTGTGGAGCACAATGCCCTGGCGCTTGAGTGTTGGGGCCAGTGCCTGCAGCGCCGCATCGAGTCGTTGGGTGACGGCGAGCAGGTTAGCTCCGTGCTGCAGGCCGATAAAAATCACGACAGCGGTGTGTCCGTTGACAGTTGCGGCTCCAACGGGTGGTTCGTCGGCGATGAGTACGTTTGCGACCTGGCCGAGCGTCACAACGCTTGAGCCATGCTGTATAACCACGGTTTGCCGCAAAGCCTGCAGATCGGGTGTTTGGCCATGCGGGCGAATGACCAACCTCTGGTTGGGGGTGTCAATGTAGCCGCCTGCGGCGAGCATGCCGCTGTGCTGTGCCGCGGTGAGAATCTGCTGAATGGTTATGCCGTACATGGCCATGCGGTTCGGGCGCATTTGTATTTGGTAGTCTTTCACCAGCCCGCCGTAAAGCACCACCTCTGAAACGCCGGGTACCGCAATAAGAGCCGGTTTAACGAGCCAGCGTCCGACGGTTCGCAGATGCTGCGGCGGGGCGCCGGTGAGGCCGGCGACCATAACCCAGCGAATTGAAGCGCTAAGCGGCATGATGACGGGGGCATGCACTGCCAGCGGCAACTGATGAGCGAGTCGGGCCAGACGTTCCGCCACAAGCTGGCGGCGACGGTAAAGATCGGCGCCGCCCTTAAAAATTACTTTTACAACTGAAATGCCCGCCAGCGAGTTTGACCTGATGTGCTCCACGCCCGGCACGCCTCCCGCCAGAGCCTGCTCAATAGGGCGGGTGACAAGCTGTTCCACAGCGCCGGCGCCAAGGCCCGGAGCGTCCGTTTTTATTTTGAGCTGAGGTTGAATGAAATCAGGATAAACGTCGTAGCGAGCCTGCGTAAGCGTGTACGCACCGTACCCGATCAGCAGGCACGCCAGTGCGATCACCGCGCCCCTAAACCTCAGAGCCAATCTAATAATGCTTTTGAGCAATTGATGTCCATTTCTGCAAGCAGCATTTTTATGAAGTCAGGTGATGTTGTCCACCTCATCCCGATGGTTTTATTTTGCCCCTTTGTTCAATGGAAAATAGAAGCTCTGCGCCGTTTATGACGATGTGGCTATGGGAATTTAAGCCATCAACAGCAAAGTAACTACCATCAGGCTGCCGAACGGCTCGTAATGCTTTTCGTGCAAATGTGTTGCCTTGCACCGCATAAAACCAGCGACGGCCATGGTGCCACACGACGGCCGAAGCCGGCACGAGCCATCCTTTTTGCGGCGCTGCGGCAGTCTGCAGTAAGGCTGTGCATTTGAGTCCGGGGCGAAGCTGCCCGGAAGTGCCAGTCAGCACCACCCATTCGATCGGCAGGCCGGTTTGAAAATCGGCGTGGGGTGCCCGTGCAAGCACTTTGCCGACAATGGGTTTACTTAAGCCGCTGATCGTAATCCAGGCGGCGGCTCCATGATGCAGAGGCACCACGGCCCCCGGCAATACAATGGACGCAATTAAATGCCGGAAAGATTCAACGCGGCAAATGGTTTGACCCTGCGTTACGCTTTCGCCGGGGCGGGCTGGGAGGCTTACAACTGTGCCGCTGCGTGGAGCCGCCAGTGGGATCTGCCCGGCCGGCGAGCCTTGAATGGCCGCTGTGATAAGGGTGATGGATGCTTTGGCGGCGGCGAGATTAGCCTGGTCGCCCGCCATACGGGCCTGTGCCTGCTGTACCTTGGCGATTGATACGGTTTGATCCTGGCGATTGAGTGCTTTAAGCCGATGAAACGCGGCGGTATCGGCCCGCACCATAGCCGCGGCTGCGGCGGCCTGCGAGCGGGCGGTGGCAAGCTGCACCTGCAGCGTCACCAGGGCCGTTGGCGTAAGCAGCGGTGCAATGTTTGCCAGGGGTTGGGCGGCCTTGACCTTGCCTGCCAGTGTGGGCCAGTGACCATTGGCCCGATGCAGCACTCCGGGGTATGGTGCGCGGAGCATAAATGACTCGGCCGGATTGGCTTGCAACACGCCCCAGCCGTGAACGTATGGTGCGATGGTTGCGGCCGTCGGCGCTTGAGCCACAATGCCTA
>JAJXZA010000281.1 GCA_021780285.1 Planctomycetota bacterium | reverse complement strand
ATCGGCAACCCGCCCTTATTTAAACGTAATAAAACGACCTGATGCCTCACATCTGCGGGTAACGCCTTTCACCGCCTCTGCACAAATCAGCTTCAGTCAAGCGGTTTAAGACAACGCAACCGGCTCAACATGGCTTGGCCAATAAAGGATACATGTATATAAATTTGGATGATGGCTGGCAGGGCGAACGGACCAAAAGCGGTGAGATTATGCCTGCCAGGCACTTTGGGAATGTGCAATCGCTGGCGGCAGGCGTGCATCGGCTTGGTTTGCGTTTTGGTCTTTACTCGTCTCCGGGGCCGCAAACGTGCGGTCATCATACCGGTAGTTATGGGCATGAATGGCAGGACGCGCAGACGTATGCCCGTTGGGGGACAGATTATCTGAAATATGATTGGTGCTCCTATGGCGCGGTGGCAACTGGCAGCGGGCTTGACCGCTTCATTAAGCCCTACCGGGTGATGAGGCAGGCCCTCGACCGGGTAGGGCGCGACATCGTGTTTGGTTTATGCCAATATGGCATGGCGCATGTGTGGACTTGGGGTAGCAAGGCGCCAGTGTGGGGCAATGTGTATCGCACAAGAAATGACATTATTGATACGTGGCCTACTGTTTGCCGCAACAGCTTCGATGTCGAGGCTGATCTGTACCCATTTGCAGGGCCGGGGCACTGGAACGACCCGTGCATGCTGATGTGCGGCTGGGGCTATTTCTGGTCGGGTAAGCTGCGTCCGACGCGGCTTACCCCGCACGAGCAACTCACACAGTTTACGCTCTGGTGCATGCTCGCGGCGCCGTTATTCATGGGTTGTGATTTAAACAGGCTTGATTCGTTTACGATCAGCCTGCTGACCAATACCGAGGTTATTTCGGTAAATCAGGACGAACTGGGAATCCAGGCCCGGCGCGTTGATCGTCAGGGGGCGGTGGAGGTTTGGGCTCGGCCCCTTTGGGATGGTACTTGTGCGGTCGCTCTATTTAACCGCGGCCCACATGCGGCCGCCGGCCACATTGCCAAGTGGGATATGCTCGATCGGATATTGCCGCGAGGTGCGGCGCCCATGCGCGGTGCGCAGCGGGTACGCGATTTGTGGCGGCGAAAGAGCCTTGGTTTGATCAAGGGCCTGAGCGTCAACATTCCCAGTCATAGTGCGGTGATGTTAAAAGTTGGTGTGTCACATATTCGGGACGGATGACGCCGCGCACTGTATGACCCTTACCGCGCAATTCCAAATCGAAGTAAACCATGGTGGTTGCCCCGGACTTCGCCTTTTGGTCGTAGGCCCGCACGGCGCGCCCAGCACACAACCACGGCCACGGCGGGGCCGCACAACCGCGACTTCGTACACAAAGTCACACCATGCTCGCTGCTCGCCGCAAATCCGCGGCTGAGGAAGAAAGCCAATCCGGATAATAATGTGTCCCGTCATGATATAGGTTGGCGCTTCTTAAGGGTGGTTTTGAGGTGTGTCAATCTATTATGAGGCATGACGCAGAGTTGGAGCCGATAGGGGGTTTACGGGCCGGCAGGACGTTCTTTTAAGACAGGTCAAGCGCGAGATCGAGTGCCGGCGCTGAATGTGTCAGTGCACCGATGCTGATGCGGTCTACACCGGTGCGGCCGATATCGGCGACATTTTCCAGAGTTATGCCGCCGGAGGCTTCCAGCAGCGGTTTGCCGCCGCGGCCCAGTTCGTTACGCAGGGCAACGGCCTGGGTGAGCATTGCCGGGGTCATGTTGTCGAGAAGAATGATGTCGGCAGCGCCGCCGGGGATGGCTTCTTTGAGTTGGTCAAGGTTGTCAACCTCGATCCATAGTTTTATTTCGGGCGGAAGTTCGCGGCGAATGCGGGCGGTAATCTGGGCGAGTGAACGGGCGGCGTCGGTGCCGCTGCGCAGGGCTGCAATATGATTGTCTTTGAGCATAACACCATCAAACAGGCCCATGCGATGACTGACGGCTCCGCCGCAGCGGACGGCGTACTTTTCGAGACTGCGCCAGCCGGGGGTGGTTTTACGGGTATCGCAAATCAGCGGCGGCGAGCCGGGCCGGCAGCGTGCCACGGCCATGACAAACTTGTGCGTCAGCGAAGCAATGCCGGAGAGATGCGACAAAAAATTGAGTACGGTTCGCTCGGCGGAGAGCATATTGGCCAATGGGCCACGGATTTCGGCAATTTGCTGGCCGGCGTTGACGAGCTGGCCATCGGGTATGTCTACTCTAAAACCGAGCGACCCGCCAAACATCTTTAGAATGACCGGCAGCAAGAACCCTCCACAAAATACGCCTGATTTTCGGGCCGCAATATGCGCCTTGCCGACGGCTGTTGGTAAAATGGCGATTTTAGTTGTGCGGTCTATGGCGGCGGCTTCGCCGGGCAAACCGCCAAGGTCTTCGCGAATGGCAGAGCGGACGATGGTTAAGATAGCTTCGTCCAATGGCGGAGGGGTGATCATAAGGTAATGCTCCGAGGCTGCCCTTGGGGCAGATTGTTAGCCGCGCGGCAGCGTGGCCGCAAGTCCAGCCTGTGAATGTACCGGCAAGAGCCGCAATTGCAAAGAAAAAATTTGGCGCGGGGCATTGGGGCGTTTGGTGCCTGCGATAACTGCTGCCGGGGTGATGGAGGCAGTGGCGCCACAGCAGTGGCTGACGCTTCAGGCCAGCTTAGCGAGGATGCCTGCACGCGACTGCTGGGGTATATTGGTAATAGCGGTGAACTTGATGAAGCCTGCCGCTGGACTTTTTTGGAGGATAAATGATGGCCAAGGCCAAAAGCATTAAGGCGTTGATTGCCAAAACGTGTGTGCCGTGCGAGGGCGGAACCAAGCCCATGACGCCGCAGCAGATAAAGAAAATGCTTGCGCTGGTGCCAGATTGGCGTGTGGACAATGGTGAGCTGGTGCGCGAATTTGAGTTTTTAAATTTTTATCAAACCATGGATTTTGTCAATGCGGTGGCCTGGATGGCCAACATGGAAAATCATCATCCCGATCTGGAGGTGGGGTACAGCCGGTGCCGCATTCGCTGGAGCACGCATGCCATCAGCGGGCTTTCGCAAAATGATTTTATATGTGCGGCCAAGATCAACGCGATGCTTGAGCTTTAGGGCGCAGTTTTCTCTGGCGGGCGATGGAAGAAGCCATGACGGAAAAGTTCGCAGCGAGAAAAGTTTTAATACTCTCGGCATCAGCCGGCGCGGGGCATGTGCGCGCGGCCGAAGCGCTGCTGGAACAGTGCCGTCTGCATCCATTGGTGGGTGAGGTGCAGCATTGGGACATGCTGCATTACACAACGGCGATATTCCGGCATTTGTATTCGCAGGTGTATCTGGACCTGATCAATAAAGCGCCAAAAATGCTCGGTTGGATTTACGACAAGACGGATACGCCCTGGAAAAATGAGAAGCTGCGCCTCGCCTTCGAAAAATTTAATGCCGGGCCATTTTTGCGGGCGGCTACAGCCTTTAAGCCCGATGTGATTATATGCACGCATTTTACGCCGGCGGTATTGGTGGCCTGGTTGTATGAAAAGGGCAAAATTCCGGTAAAGCCGGCGATCGTAGTGACCGATTTTGACTGCCACGCGATGTGGCTGGCGCGATCGTACCTGCATTATTTTGTGGCGCTGGAGGAAACGCGGCAGCATTTGATGGCGCTGGGCATTGCATCCGATGCGGTCAGCGTGTCGGGCATTCCGGTGATGGCGTCATTCGCCCGCCCGCTGGAGCGCGGGGCGGCGCGGCAGGGCTTATCTCTCGACACAAGGTTGTTTACGGTTTTAGTTTCGGCCGGAGGCTTTGGCGTGGGGCCGGTAGAACTGCTGATAGGGCAGTTGCTGAGCATTAAAGTGCCGGTGCAAATTGTGGTAATAGCGGGGCGGAGCGAGGCGCTTAAAAGCAAGCTCGATCGCATGGTGCGCGACATTGGCCACGCCGGCCCCGTGCGGCTGCACGCGGTGGGTTTTACCAACCGCATGGACGAATATATGGCTGCGGCCGATATATTGCTGGGCAAGCCGGGCGGCCTGACCACCAGCGAAGCGATGGCCCGCCACTTGCCGATGTGCATTGTTAACCCGATACCG
>JAJXZA010000003.1 GCA_021780285.1 Planctomycetota bacterium | reverse complement strand
ACAATTACATGGGTACACTTTGCCGGCAAAAATCGGCCGCAAACGTGACGTAAAGCTGGATTTAACAAGAGGTTACAGCGCTGAGATGCGTGCCAGAGAAGGTGGAACTTTGGATTAGCACTGCGCGCGTCGGAATGCGCGTCGCTTTTCTATGGGGGTTCTTCCAGGCCTGCGGCATATTTGCCGGCATGCAAGCTGCCTTAAAACTTGATGGCCACGCCAACCATAATGCTTTGGCTGTGCTGATCTTTCGGGCCGATCTGGGCTTCATAATTGGCAAATACATTGGCATAGCGGCACAGCTTGCCGTTAAGGCCCGCGCCCAAAAGGGCCGAATCGCGGCCGGGGTTGGGTACATTGGTAATAAAGCTGCCGCCCGCGCCGGCCAGTGATGCGGTAATGCCGTGGCTGTTGTTCAAAAATTCATGCTGCCAGAACGCATTGGCGGTAATGGTTAAAGGCAGCGGCACATGCGGAATGTTGAGCCGGTACTCGGCCTGACCGCCCAACAGGCTGCGAAGCGAATCAATTGCGTTGCCGGAGACCGCAAGGTCCGCCGGGCTGCCGGTTTCGGTATAGCTGGATACGTCAACATGTGTGTAGTCCAAGCCGACGGCCGGGCCTGCCTTGAGGCCCGTAGGCAGTGGAAAGTTGTAACCCGCCAGGGCGTTTACGTCCTGTTGATTGGCGTCGGGTTTGCCGGTGGCCGTGCTGGCGCTGCCGCCGATGGTCACGTTGCGGTGTACACTAAACCGCGTATAGGTGTAGTCGGCCGAGGCGTCGGCATAGAAGCCGCCTTTGCGGTAGCCGGCAAATACGCCCGGTGCGTAGGAGTTGTCTGTCAGCACGCTGCCGGCATTGTCAATATGGGCGTTGGTATAACTGTAGTTAAAACTCACACCCACAATGAGCGACTTGGCAAAGCGGTAATCAACGCCGGATAACACTCCTCCGGTAAAATAGTTCTGGCCGGAAGCGTCGGTCGGCTGGCTGCCGAGCACCGCTTCGCCCGCTACGAAGCCGCCCCATGCGTCGTGGCCGCTGCTGCGCGACGGCGGCACGGGTACGCGGCCGCCTGGCATGCCAGTGGTCGCGGCATCATCGAGCGACACGATGGATGAGGTTGCATTGTTGACGGTGCTGTTGGATTGCATGGCCGCATCCAGCGACATCGCAAATGGGTTGGTATCATCGGTTTTGAGCAGCGTAAGGCCTGCGGTATTTATGCCACCGCCGGCAAATTGGCCGGCAATCTGGCCGTTAAGCGCCTGGCTGGCAAAGATGGAATTATTAAGCAGCGTCGCGGGAATATTGGCGTATGCCGTGGGAGCCAGCTCATTTAGCGCCGTGCTAAGTTGGCTGGTAGTAAGGCCGGTGAGCGTTTGCAGGAGGCTAAGGGTGCCGGCGGGTGCGGTTCCACTGTTGCCGACGGCATCGAGATAGTTTGCTACGGCAACCTGAGTGGGCGTTGGGTTGGTCAGTGCCGTGGTGAAGCTGAATCCGTTAAGCAAATTGAGTTCATAGTTGTCGCCAACGATGCTGCCTGTGATGGCCAGTCCTGTGGGCGAACCTGCCGCCAGCGAGATGGTGCTGAAATTGCCAATGATGCCGGAGGCGGTTTTAATTACATCGTAGCTGGCCTGATGCCCCAAAGTCGGCGCTGCCGCGGGTTGTACCAATATGCTTAGCGAGCCAGCCAGGCTGGCGGAGCCATTGACATTGATGCTGTCGTAATTTCCGCTGGTGGGCGTACCGCCAAGCGCCAGACTCAGTGTCGCCCCGCTGTGTTGCGTATAGTTGCCCGTGTTAAGCGTCAAGGTGCTGCCGGAAGCACCGCCCGATGCAGCAAGCGGCGTTTCGAGCGTGCCGCCGGAGTTAATCACGACCGTGCCCGTGCCGAGCGCACTGGCATTGGCGGCAATAAGCGCCACACCTGAACCGATGGTGGTGCCGCCGGAGTAAGTATTGGCGGCTGAAAGGGTGAGCGCGTTGGCCGCGCCGGTGTTAATGACGCTAAGGTCGTTGCCGCTGATAACGCCCGACCATGTGGCGTTATTGCCTTGAATGTCGAGTGTGCCCCCGGTAGAAAGCAGGTTGAGCGGGTTGACCTCGTTAAGATTGTTTTGATTGAATTGCAGAGTGTCGTTGGCGGCATTCAGCGTCACAACGCCGGTAGCGCCGAACGCGCCATTTTGCGTAAAGCTCGCCGTAAAGCCGCTGCTGGCGATGGTTGTGTTGCCAAAGAAGCCGAAGTTATTTCCGTTAAGCGCGATGGCCCCACCGGCTCCCTGGGCGACAGTGCCGGTAACGGCGGAGTTTTCCAGCGTGAGGTTTGCTGAGCCATTGAGACCTCCCTGAAGTGTGGCGCCGCCCTGGCCGTTGGTGTCTATGATGGTGTTGGCGTTAAGTACCACGGCGTTAGCGAGGTTGAGGTTGCCGGCGCCAAACTGCAACGTATCGGCGGCGGTATTGAGAACAATGTCTCCGCTGCCGAAGGCATTGGCATTGGTGAAATTAACGGTCAAGCCGCTGTTAACCACGATGTTGCCGCTGCCGGTGTTGTTGTCGGCGAGGATGATCGTGCCGCCGGTGGCGGCGGAGTTTTCAAGCGTAAGCGCCCCCGTGGTTGTCATAAGGCCCGAGACTTTAGATCCGCTCTGCCCGTTGATATCGAGCGTGCCGCCGACGGCGTCTACGTTAAGCTGATTGGTGATGTTAATGTTGCCTGCCCCGAACTGAAATGTTCCATCATCGAGCACGAGATTAATGCTGGCATTGGGCAGCATCTGCGAACCCGTAAAGGCAACGGTTGTCGCCGAGACGCTGTTGCCGATTTGCAGAGAACCAGCGCCTGTAAAGCTGGTGCTGTTCTGGTTGCTGGTGACAATAAAGTTGCCATTTTGCAGCAGCAGCGTGTTGCCGCCGCCCGGAGTCGCGTTGGTGTTGTCGCTGTTGATGGAGCCTGCGATGGTCAGGGTGCTGGTGTTGATGCCGGCGTCAATGACGTTGACGCTTGCACCGGTGGTGTCGTTAAGCACGACGGCGACGCCGCCGGCGCCATCGAGAGTTGCAGTTTGGTTGCCGCCGGTGATGTTGAGCGCCCCATGAGTAGAATTACCACTGAAAAACGCACTCGCGGATCCAAGCTGGCTGTAGCCGACGGAAGCAATGCTGTTGTTTTCAACCTGCATCACCACTCCTGAAGCAAGCGTTCCTGTGCCGGCGACACTAATATTCCCATCATTGGTGGCTTGCAGGTTGCCCGTGAAAGAGCCCACATTACCCGTGAGAGTAACTCTGCAGTTGGAGGCTACGAGCGTGCCATTGCCGGTAAGCGTACCGCCGAAGTTGCTTGATACACCGCCGCCCGAGCCGCTGGTGGTGCCGTCTACGTTGATTTGCGTGCTTGAGCCGTTGATATTAAGCAGGCCGGTTCCTGAAAGTTGATTAAGCGAAACTGTCGTGCTGGGGCCGATGTTTACGGTTCCATTGGCCACGAGGTTGCCCAGCGTACCGCCGGTGTAGATGCCGCCGGAAATATTTAAGGTGGCGCCTGCGTTAACGGTGGTATCGCCGGTGTAGGTGTTGTTGCCGGAGAGCGTTTCTGTGCCGTGGGCGATGGTTAACCCGCCGGAACCGCTGGTGATGCCGCTGAAGGTGCCGGAAGCATTGGTGAGTGTGAGGGTATTGGCGCCAAGATTGATGCTTCCTGCGCCGCTGACGGTTGCGACGCTTACACCGCCCGTCGCGTTGGAGACATCAAACGTTGCGCCCGAGCTTACCGCCACGCCATTGGAGTCGGCAATGCTGCCGCTGCCGGCGAGAGCCAACGTGCCGCCGGTGATATTTGTAGTACCCGTGTAGGTGTTGGCGCCCGAAAGTTGCAGCGAGCCGCCTGAAACTGTAAGCCCGCCGCCGGTGCTGCTGATGACGCCGGCAAATGAACCGCCATTGGATACGGCAAGTGTTTGGCTGCCCAAGGTAACACCAATACTGTCCGGAATATGTTAACGCTACAGCAACACAATGTTAACACAATCTTAATGGCGCTTTCGCGCCGAATATGTTCTACTCTCGGCCATGAG
>JAJXZA010000067.1 GCA_021780285.1 Planctomycetota bacterium | reverse complement strand
GCTGCCGCCTCCAGCATGATTACCCCCGGCATTAAAGGGCGTCCCGGAATGTGCCCGCGAATCCAAAACTCGTGATCCGTCAGCTCTTTTACGCCGACTGCAGTGAGCGTAGCATGATCCAGATGAATAATGCCCGATAGTTGCTCCATCTCGAAACGCTGCGGATTAAATTTGCGAATTTCTTCAATTGGAATGATTATTTTATTTAAGTCGAGCCGCGTAAGATCATATAAAAACGGCGGTGCCATACGATGGAAGTCCCTTTCTGCCTGAAGTGCCGACATGGCACACGGTTCAAACCGCGCCACGACCCACCACCAGCGTCAATGTATATCTTCTGAACACCACACCCGGCAGACTACCTTGCCCGGTTTCCACAGCGAACAGACCACCCCCTACGCGCAAATCATCTGCGCACAATGGCGGCCGCTTAAGAGTATCGCAACATACCCGTGCGTCAAGGCGCTTGCGTGCGAAGCTCAAGAATCTTCTTGCGAAGTTCCTGGGCCGCATGGCGTACGTCCTGCATCACCTTGCGAACGCGGGTCCCGGCCATTTTGTTGCCGCCCTCGGCTTTGGCAACATCTTCAGCCGCCGATTCGATAATCCTTTTGAGATTCTCGTACTCTTGCATCATATGGCGTGCTCCTGCAAAAACCCTACATAACTACCCGCTTCTCACCGCCCCAAAGGCGGCATGCATCGCATTCCTTGAATAGCAATACTACTCTTATCGGCCTTCTGATTGCAAAAAGTACATACAAACCAACCTAAAATTACTTATTTGCGAATATATCGCTTGGGTATTCGGCTTAAATAGCGGCGTAATTTCTGGCAGATTTTTGGCTTTTCACGCGCGCTCAATCGTTCCCAGTGGTCGGCGGAGTACTGCGTCTGGAGGTGGCCAAAACCGAATCGAGCGGGTCATCTGCAGATGGGTCCAGTGGCCGTGAAGATGCGTAACTCCCGTCCAGCCAGCGCCCCAAATCCACCAGCCGACAGCGCTGCGAGCAAAATGGAAAGCAGTCGCTGCCCACAAGACCGGGGTTTTTGCGGCACACCGGGCATAAAAAACCATTGCCGCCTTTGAGGACGTTTTCTGATGAAGAGTCAGTTGCCATATCGTTACACCAAATGGTTATCAGCCGACGGCATCCGATCGTTGAGGGCCAGGCTTTGGTGAACTCATTTCTTCGCGCTCTTACCTGACGACTTGCCATCCGTCGCCGGTTTAGACTCCGCCGGTGCGGGCGAGGCCGCAGGCGCACCAGTCGCTGCCGCCGACTTTTCTCCGCCGGCCGCTTTGTCTCCGCCGGCCGCGGCAGGCGCTGCACCTTGCGATGAATCTTTTTTTGCCGCCGCCTTATACGAGTCCGAGCGGTAATCAGTCTCGTAAAATCCACTGCCCTTGAATATCACACCGGCCCCGGCCGAAATCAGCCTCGCTAGTTTATTTTTTCCGCACTTGGGGCATTTTTTAAGAGCAGCCGCCGTAATGGACTGAAACTCCTCAAACTCATGGCCGCAGGCACCGCAACGATATTCATAAGTAGGCATTTGATACAATCTCCAATGCTATGTTTTCGGCGGCGCGGCAAACTGATTGAGTTCGTTGATGCGCCGCCGCTCTCCCGCCGGGCGATTATGCCGGCTTGGCACTGACCTTTACCTTGGCGGGCCGCAAAATTCGGTCTCGCAGTTTATAGCCGCGCTGAAACGTCTGAATAACCTGCCCCGCCGGAATATCACTGCGATCCTCCCGAGCCACCGCCTCATGCCGATGAGGGTCAAACGCCTGTCCCGAAGGCTCATATGATTCAATGCCTTTTCTGCCCAAAACCTTTACCAGTTCGTCGTAGGTGATTTTAATGCCTTGCAGCAGGCTGGCCACATCGGTTTTGGCGGGGTCTACGCTTAAGGCGCTCTCAAAGTGATCCAGTACATCCAGAAGGTCACGCGCGAAATCTCCCTCGGCGGCCTGACGCGCTTCGAGCACCTCGCGGGCGCTGCGACGCCGCAAATTTTCAAAATCGGCCTGCCAGCGAACAAGCTTTTCCCGAAGATCATTGGCCTCGGCAATCGCTGCGGCAATATTTCCTGAACCGGCAACATCCGTCGGGTCGGCAGATTCCGGACTCTGCGATGCCGCGGTGCTCTGCTCTAACGTCTCATCGTGGCTTGAATGATTTTGATTGTCTTTACTCATAAACTTACCTCTCGAATCAATCAGTCCTTATGGTCATCAACCAGCCGACTTGCCCGCGCCGGCTTTGTCATCAACGCCGCCGGCCGCAGACTCCGTACCCACCAGATAATCCTTGAGCTTTTCAAAAAATGTCTTTTGAATCGGCGAGACGGTGTGATCTTCAGTGGCGGCATACTCGCGTAGCAACTGTTCCTGCTTGCGTGTGAGCCTTCGCGGCACAGCCACATGAATCTGGCACAGCAGACTGCCCTGGCGACCGCCTTGCAGGTCGGGCAGACCCAGTCCCTTGAGGGTCAACACCTGGCCGTGTTGAGTTCCGGCTTCAACATGCAGGTTTGACTTGCCAAAAAGCGTCGGAACTTCAACATCCGCACCCAGCGCCGCCTGGGCAATGCTGATGGGCACCTCCAACACCAAATCGTTTTCGCGCCGATGAAAAAACTCGTGTTCTTTTACCCGAACGTATACCAAAAGATCGCCGCGCGATGCTCCCTGTTCGCCCGGCTCACCTTCACCACGCACGCGCACCGCTTGCCCATCGTGTATGCCAGGCGGTATTTTCACCGTTAGATTTCGCTTTTTTGTGCCCCGGCCCGAACCATCGCAGGTGGGGCAGGGCTTATCCACCGTTGAGCCTTGCCCCAAGCACGCCGGACATGTGGTGACCACCTGAAACATGCCGCCGAATCCACGCTGTGCGACCTGCCCGCGTCCACCGCAGGTGGAGCACACGCGCCGCTTGCTGCCCGGTTTAGCGCCCGAGCCGCTGCATGTTTCGCATACATCCTGACGCGTAAAGTCCACCTCGCGCTGGCAGCCCTGGGCCACCTCCAGCAACGAAATCTGCACTTGCGTCTCCAGGTCGTAGCCGCGCGACGGCCCGCGCCGCCCACCGCCGCCGCCACCGCCGCCAAAAATATCATGAAACATCGAAAAGATGTCGTCATAACGCATGTGCTCATAATCGTGCACCGCAGCGCCGCCAAGGCCCGCATGCCCAAACTGATCGTACCGGGCGCGCTTGTCGGTATCGGAGAGCACTTCATACGCTTCCGATGCTTCTTTAAATTTGTGCTCGGCTTCTTTATCGCCCGGATTTTTGTCCGGGTGAAACTTCAACGCCGCCTTGCGGTACGCGCTTTTAATTGCATCCGCCGA
This sequence comes from Planctomycetota bacterium, assembly GCA_021780285.1. Lineage (GTDB taxonomy): Bacteria > Planctomycetota > Phycisphaerae > WQYP01 > WQYP01 > JABEVB01. Next base: position 726 of record JAJXZA010000067.1, on the reverse strand, counting down.
GGCGCTGCGATCCACCCCGAGCACTTCATAATAATCCCGCTTGGAAGCCATACCTGCTTCGCCTGTTCACAATAGAAAAGGCCCGGGAGCCAATGCACGCCATCCCCAGGCCTTCAAAACGCTTATGCGGTGCACCAAACGGCCCCGCTTCATCCTCGGACTTTGCCAACGGCAAACTCAGCGAACGGCTCCCGGCACAACGTCCTGGTCTTCCTTGGCTTCAGTCACCAGTACATCGGTGGTTAACAGAAGGCCCGCGACCGATGCTGCATTCTGCAGCGCCGTACGCGCAACCTTCGCCGGGTCTACAACGCCCATTTTAAACATGTCGCCGTACTCCCGAGTGGCCGCATTGTAGCCGAACGAGCCATCCTTTTCGAGGATGGCGTCCACCACAACGCTGCCGTCTTCGCCGGCGTTTTCGCAAATCTGGCGGGTCGGTGCTTTAAGAGCAGACTCAATAATGTCAAACCCAACCTTTTCGTCGCCGCGAGCCTTGGACTTTGCCGCTTCTACCGCGGCAATCGCCCGCAGAAACGCCACGCCGCCGCCGGGAACAATTCCCTCTTCCGCGGCCGCGCGCGTTGCATGCAAGGCATCTTCAACACGGAACTTGCGTTCCTTCATTTCGGTTTCGGTGCTGCCGCCCACGCGAAGCACGGCCACTCCGCCGGTAAGCTTGGCAAGGCGTTCCTGAAGCTTCTCGCGATCGTAATCGCTGGTGGT
>JAJXZA010000098.1 GCA_021780285.1 Planctomycetota bacterium | reverse complement strand
CAAGCTCATCAGCGGCTGATTGCGGCACTTCATGCCTGTGTGCGCTTAGCCAGCGCAAAGCATCGAGCAGCTTATCACCGACGCGCTCCCCTTTTTCCGCGTCGGCCTGAGCGTCCAAGGCCTCGTTGACAAGCCGCTGATCATCGAGACAGCCTAAAAAGTCGGCCATCGAACATTCGGTAACGTCGGCCGCATTGTCCAAGTACTCGATCACTGCATGGGCCAACGCGCGAAGCCCGTGCGGCATAAACAAGCCCGCCGCCATGTCTTCACGCACCGAAGCATACAGTCGCGGATCGGTCAGCAGACACCCCAAGGCCCAACGCTCGGCGGAGATGCGAGCCGCCGAAATCGGAATGTTTGTATAAGCCGACGCAGCCGAGGCCTGCTGCGGTGCTTCAGAATCGTCTTCCATTGCCCCGCCGCCTCGCGTCGGCCGGGAGCGAATACGTTCAAGCTGAGCAACAATGTCTTCGCGTCCCATGCCGCTTAAGCCCGCGAGGCGGGCGATGAGCAGGCCGCGGCGAACAGGGTCTATGCTGCCGGAGTCTAACGCGGCGGCCACAAGTTCAAGCAATCGGTTGGCGGCGGCCTGCCGCTCGTGCATCGAGGCGGCGGCGGTCATGCGACCTCCCAAAAGACTCCACTGATGCTCCAATGCATCGCGGCCTTGCGCCACAACTTCCTTAAATGCCGCCCCACCATGGGCCATGCAGTAATCACACGGATCTTTGCCATCGGGCACTGCAGCAATACGCACATCCAGCGGCTCACGAATAAATACATCCAGCGCCCGCTCGGCAGCGCGGCGGCCGGCGTCGTCGCTGTCAAAAATAAGCACCGCCGCCGGGGCCAGATACCGCAGCGCCCGGGCATGCTCTACCGTTAAAGACGTGCCCAGCGTGGCCACCACGTTTTTAGCCCCCGCCTGATGACATGCGATTACATCCATGTAGCCCTCCACCACAACGGCCACCTTGCTGTTGATAATGTCCTGTCGGGCGGCATTAAGCCCGTACATGGCCTCGCGCTTGTAAAATACAGGTGTTTCGGCGGAGTTGAGGTATTTGGGCCCTTCATCTGCGGCGGCGCCGTCGGCCCGCGGAACAATGCGGCCGCCAAACGCCACCACTTTATCAAACCGGTCTATGATCGGAAAAATAATGCGCGATCTAAATATATCAAATGGGCTGCCATCGCTGCGCTTTTTAACCAGACCAGCGCCAACAAGCACATCAAGCGGCAGGCCGGCGCGCACCGCCGCATCTGAAAAACCCGTCCACTTCTCCCCGGCGTAGCCAATGTGAAACTGCTCGATGGTTTCATCTGTAAGGCCGCGATCCTCTAGGTATTTACGGGCAGGGGCAGCCTCGCCGGTTTGCCAGTTGCGCTCAAAGTAGCTCATGGCCCACGCGTTGGCTTCCAGCAGCTTTTGCCGGATGGTCGCTTCTTCCTGCCGGCGAGGGCTGGCGTTAAGCTCGGGCAGCTTTATGCCGGCACGCTGGGCCAAATATCGCAGCGATTCGCCGGGCGTCATCTTGTGATAGTTCTGTACAAATTTGAAGACATCGCCGCCCGCTGCACACACAAAGCATTTATAAATCTGCTTTTGCGGCGACACATGCATCGAGGGCCGACGATCATCATGAAACGGGCACAGCCCCAGGAGTTCTTTTCCTACGGGCTTAAGCGCAATGTGCTCGCCGATGATGTCTTCAATGCGCACCGCGTTGCGCACCATCTGAAATGTCTGCGAGGTGCCTATCATGAAGGCCATTTTACCGTCAACGCCCGCCTTTTGGCATGGGACTAATAATTCACCTCTATTATCGCCTCTATAGATATATTTTACTTGAGTCTAACAACGGCAACGCCAAGCCCATTTATCGAAAACGAATCGTGCGGCAAGGTGCGAGCAGCCGGCTGTTTTGAGCCAGTAATGTGGTCCACCCAAATTTCTTCGCCACCGGCAGCGCCCGAAATGCTTACGCGAATCGGACTATCTTCCTCGTTGACGAGTAACACTCGCTTGCCCCCTGTCGGGGTAACAAACGCTTGGGCAAACAACTGGTTGGTGTTGCGGTCGCCTTTAGTACCTTGAGCAGCAGAGGCGACATTTGTAGGCACCATTTTATCGCCGGTGCCGCAGTTGCGCACCAGCAACTCAAGTACTCGGAATCGGGCATTGGGAACTCCTGTATGCCAGTTCACCATGCTCACGTCGGGGAATTGCGAAGGATAACCGATCAATTGGCTCTCGCCAACGATATTTACGCCAAGGGCTGAGAGACGGGCATAGATATACGCAAACATTGCCCCGGCTACATTCCAGTAAGAGTGGGGCAATTTTCCCCCCACAAAGGTTCCAAGTTCATCGGCATCAAGCATGGTTTTCGGGCTTAACTGATTCCGCATTGCGACAATCTGTTTGGATACCTTGAGAAACCCATTCGCCTCCGAGAAGGCTTGCTCCGGCCACTTCGCGGAATTATGCCCGTGAAGAGGCGCGTAAAAGTGAAAAGAAATCATGTCGAGCGGCGTGCCGGGGGCATGGTTGCTGGGGTTTAAAAAATATTTGTACCATGGCAAATATCCGGCGCTTTGGCCCATAGCCATGGCCATGCCCACAAATTTGGTATCCGGTGATACTTTATGAATCGCCTTGGTAATTGCATCGTACCAGCGGGTATACTCCTGAACGTTCATATGGTGCTCAAAGTTTACCTCGTTGAGCACTTCCCACCAGGCAAATTTATAGTGATAGCCCGAAGCATGCCAGCGACCATACTCATCGCGAAAGCCACCGCGCGTATACCAACTCACCAATCGTGCATAATACCCGGTCAGCGTCTTAAGGCTTGCATCGCGAAGCTGTGTACCCTGCTCATAATTCCAAGTCACCTGGTCTGGATTCTTTGGCCAAGTCACCGGCTTCTTTGTTTTGAACATCCATTCAGGTATGGTGCTGAAATTCATGATCACCGGGCGATCATCGGAAGCATGCATGAATGCCCGCACCATGGGATCAATAAGCTTAAAATCCCAAAAAGTCTTTCCCTGCGATGGCGGATACAATTCGGCCACTGCCAATTGCGGATATGGCAGCCAGGGCACAAACCGAACATAGTCGGCCTTCAACCGTTGAACCGCCAAAATCGCCCGGCGCGCAACCGGCGAGGGCGGTCGCAGCAGCGGGTTTACTACCACCTGCAGAGTAGGCGTCGCCAGTGAAGCGTTAGTCACCTCGGACCACTGCACCGAAACGGTATCGGCCGCGGTGGCTGCAGCCTGGCTTACATTCAGGCCGATTGACACCATCGCTAATGCCGCCAGCGTACAAAAACTCATCATCAGTTTAGTTCGCATAAAAACGCTCCATAAAACGCAGCCACAAGCAAGTCCGGGCAACGCTAACTTTTATAAATCCCACAGTTATGCATTGTCGTAAAATAAGCTAAAACTCTTTGCGTCAAAGTCATCTTACCGACCAAACATAGTATTGACTCATCGGCCATGGCACAAGCTGCAAGGCGAAATCCGCTAAATATATCAGCCGAACACACAGCCGCCCCGCAGCCCAAATACCAATTAACAAGACGTTCGCAGTATCTATAATCTTTTTTGTTGTCTTTCGCAGAGCTTCAAGCGAATGATCATCGCTTTTGGACTTTAGTTGGCATGCCTCGCGTGAGATCGCCCAACACAGCCCGCATCTGCCGGGCCGACGGCGTTATCGTATCAGCTTTGGCAGATAACCCAGCTTTCGCATCCACTTGGCGCATTGCGCAGGCCATTGCGAGCTGTCGGTTCCTCGCACGCCCAGGCCAGAGCCATGGCCGCCATGCCGGAACTCCAAGGGTGTTCAACCAATCTGCAACGGCATAAACTTCTTTTTTGTCGCCTCATAATCATAGCCGCCACCGCCAGGCCGTGGTTATACAAGTATCCGACCGCCATATTTATTGCAATAACCCGTTCAGGAGCCGGTTGCGTTGTCTTAAACCGCTTGACTGAAGCTGATTTGTGCAGAGGCGGTGAAAGGCGTTACCCGCAGATGTGAGGCATCAGGTCGTTTTATTACGTTTAAATAAGGGCGGGTTGCCGAT
>JAJXZA010000276.1 GCA_021780285.1 Planctomycetota bacterium | reverse complement strand
AGCGCACAGGCGCATGGCTGGAAACCAGCACCGGCGATCAGATTGTGATTAGTTCGCGCGTGCGGCTGGCCCGTAATCTGGCGGCATTTCCGTTTATGACCAAGGCCAACCGCACCCAGCGCGGCGAACTCCACGCAACCTGCAAACAGCGCCTGCTCGAAGCCATTGCCGATCATCCCGTGTTTTATGTTGACATGGAAAGCACCGGCCACATCGAGCGGCAGTTGCTGGTGGAGCGGCATCTCATCAGCAAGCAGCTTGCGTCGGGCGAGGGCAGCCGCGGCGTGGCCATCAGCGATGATGAAACCTGCAGCATCATGGTTAATGAGGAAGATCACCTGCGGCTGCAGGTGTTGCGCGCCGGCGAACAGCTTGCGGCCTGCTGGCGACAGGCCGACGAACTCGACTCGCGCCTGCAGCAGCAGCTGCAATATGCGTTTAGCTCCAAACTGGGCTATCTGACGGCGTGCCCCACCAATGTCGGCACGGGCTTGCGCGTGTCGGTGATGGTGCATTTGCCGGCGCTTAAGCTCACCGGCGATATTGAACGCGTTTTTGAAGCCGCCAAAGAAATGCACCTTGCAATCCGGGGTCTTTTTGGCGAAGGGACCGAGGCCATCGGCGATTTTTATCAGATCAGCAACCAGACGACGCTGGGTCGCAGCGAAGCGGAAATACTGGCCGAGTTCACCGAATCCATCATTCCCAAAATCATCCAGATGGAAAAGATCAACCGGCAGATCCTGGAAAATGAGCGGCCTCTGCTGCTGGACGATAAAATCGGCCGGGCCATCGGCGTATTAAAAAACGCCCGCCTGCTTACCACTGAAGAAACACTGTATTATCTCTCGCACCTGCGGCTGGGCGTGGCCATGAAGCGTGTGGCCGGGGTAAGTATGGCAACCATCAACTCGCTGTTTTTGCAGACCCAGCCGGCACATCTGCAGAAGCTTTTGGGTAAGGAACTCGAAAACGAAACCCGCCGCGCCGTGCGCGCGGAATACATTCGCAAGGTGTTGCAAAAGGCGGGCGCGTAGGCGGGCATGAACCGCAGTGACAGTGTGCGCTCTGAAAACTCACCCTCGGGATGTATTCAAAACATCTGGCTCCATCGCTGGGGAACATACGTTTTATAGCAGAGTAAAGGACAGCCAACAGCCCGCTTATTCGCGGCAGCCGACGGCCTCTATGGAGCCGGGGCTGGCCTGGACGCGACTGCTGCGCCCTGTTTTACCAACACAGTTTTGTAGCCAACGGAATCTAGAAGTTTTACCACTTTCTCCGGGTCAAATGCGCGTTGGGCCTGCACCCTTGCCGTGCCATGCCGATAGGAGACCGTAGCAACCAGAACGCCCGGCATTCGAGCAATCGTGGCCTGCAAGCCCGCAGCACAGGCGGTGCAATCCATGCCCTGTATTTGATAGATATATGTAGCCAAGGGCCCGGTGATGCGGCCGGAACCGGTTATTGCCATTCCGGCGGAACGCACCCATCTCTCCGGCCCTTGCTGTTTGGAGACCGGCGCTGCCTGGGGTGTTCCTTGCCGGCCAGCTTGATGCAGCGACTGCAGCAGCGTTCCGCCATAATACGGATATGCAATCATCGCCAGCACGAGAATTGCTGATATCCAAAGCATCATGCGATTCAATCGCGCCGCGCCTGACGGCGCGCAAGTCGCCCCCGGCGTGCAACTACCCTTGCGGCGGTAACTAAAATAGAAGCCAGCGCCCAACGACACCAAGGCAAATGCAATAAAAGCCCAACGTGCGCTGACGATAAACTGCGACAAGCCCGCCGCTGATGCCCCTACCGCCAAAAGTGCCAGCGGCAACCAGCAGCAGGCAGACGACAGCATGGCTGCAAGAAGAGCAATTACAACAGATGAGCGGGTCTTTGTTGCGTGGCCGTTGCTACTGTTATTGGTAAGGCTTGAACCACAACAGCCCGTCCTGATTTTTGAGGATTCATTGACATTCATGGCAGAAATCTCCTTAGAAGAACCGTCGTTCAGGTCGCGCAGCAGCTAAGCTGGGAGACGTTTTTGTCAAAGGCAATTGCGGCAAGTTTGATGCCCTCACCTAATGTAAGATAAGGGTGAAAACTTTCGCGAATTTGTTGAATGGTTATACCGAACTTTATGGCCAGGGCCGCCTCCATTAAAAGTTCTGATCCTTCGGCTGCTACGATCCTCGCCCCCAATAATTGGTCGGTGGTTTTATCACGAATCAGCGTAATCAGGCCACGTGTGTCGTGTGCGGCGATTGCCCGTGGAACAGCACGAAGCGGCAGCGTAGCAGCCTGGGCTTGGTATCCTTCGGCGAGAGCCTGCCGCTCATCCATTCCTACACCGGCAACTTGCGGATCTGTAAAAATGACCCAAGGCAAAGCCGTGTAATCGGCCCGCCAGCTCTTGCCGGTAAGCGCATTTTCCGCGGCAATAGCGCCCTCGTAGGCTGCGGCGTATACGAACATGTTGCGACCCAGCACGTCACCAGCCGCCCAGACCCCCGGAACAGAAGTTTGCAGGGTCTCGTCTGCTTCAACAAAACCACGGCTATCGAGGCGCACACCCAAGGCTTCAAGCCCCATGTTGGCCGTATTGGGCTTTCGGCCGGTCGCTACAAGCAGTTGATTGGCAATAAAATCCCGACTCCGGCCGCGACTTTGGGCTTTTATATGAACTACGTTTTGGCTATGAACAACGCTCTGTAATGCAATGGCGGTATGCAGCGTAATGCCCTCGGCCGCAAGGCATTCGGTCAGCGCCCCGGATATTTGATCAGACTCGGTCGGCAAGATGCGCTCGGAACGTTGCAACACCGTCACGCGGCTGCCAAGGCGAGCAAACATTTGAGCACATTCGAGTGCTATGTAGCGCCCGCCCAGCACAATAAGCGACTCCGGCAGAGAATTAAGCTCAAAGGCGCTTTCATTGGTCAGGCAATAAGGCTCAAGCAGGCCGGGGATTTTCGGAATGGCGGGGGCTGCGCCGGTGGCAATCACGACCGCCCCGGCCTTGACAGGCTTGCCGTTGATCAACACGGTATGGCGGTCCAAAAGCTGCGCTCGGCCGGTCATAACCTCTAATGCCGGGAGCCTGCCAACAACATCCTCATACTTAGCCTGGCGCAGCCCGGCAACCAATTGGCGCTTTTCTGCCATGAGCGCGGCGAAATTAGTCACGCGGCCAGCGGTCTCAATTCCTGCAAAGGCAGAGTGCCGGCTGCGGTGCACGGCTTCGGCGGCGCGAATAAGTGTTTTGGACGGCACGCAACCCACGTTGACGCAAGTGCCTCCAATGGGCAATCGGTCGTTGGCGATAACGACCCGGTGTGCCCCAAGTTCCACCGCACGGGTGGCGGCCGCGAACGCGGCTGAGCCACCGCCGATGATAAAGAGATCGGCGGCCGGGGAAGCGGCGACATTTCCACAGCATTTCGGCATGGGCGATTTGTTGTCCATGGATCATTCCTTGATAAGTAATTGCCCCGCCCGCGCTGGCGAGTTGCACCGCTTTTGCTGATGCAGCTTGCCGCCCGCGAACTACCGGGCGCATGTTGCGGGATGCCCGTTACCTGCAGCACGGCGGCAGGAGTTCCGGGCCGCCGCCGCAGGCGGCACAAGGCGGGCTGCATGACTTTCCGCAGGCGCCGCACGCAGAAGGACTGCAGACCAGCGACGCGGCCGCCGGTGCCGGGCCGGCAGCTTTCGCAACGTGCGCCGCCCCTTGGCTGGGCGAAGCGGTGAACCCGGCGACGGCGGCTGCAAGCACCACAGCCGCAACACCAGAGATAGAGATAATGCCCTTCATAAGGCACCTCCTGATAAGACCTGCGGCACATCCAAACCGGCGCAAGTCCAACGCCGCGGACTTTGGACCCGCACATACGCAACTTAGTCTACACCTTGCACCATAGTGTAAGGTCAAGGCTCTTACGAGCATGGCCCAGACTGCAAACTGGAACCCTTTAAACAGGCGTTAGAGTCTATTGTAGTGTCCCATAAGTAACTTGACATATGTAATTACTTGCTGTATATTGTTGGGTATGTCAAAGCGATCTGCACCAGCGTTGTCCGTGGATTCCCAGCAACAGGCTCGCCTTACGCATTTGGCCCG
>JAJXZA010000071.1 GCA_021780285.1 Planctomycetota bacterium | reverse complement strand
TGGATATTTTTGAAGGACGCCAAGTTGTGGTGTGGGCGGGAGAAAAAGCGGTGTTTTTTGAAAACTTGGCTGTGGTAAAACATGCATGGCTATTGCGCGGTTTTGAAGGCCGCCAAGATAAATCTGGCAAAACATCAGGAGTCTGTCCGAGTCATAGAAGCTCTGCGATGGGCCGGAAGTGTCTCGGATGCGAGGCGTCGAGCCGAGAGCGTGTCCGGCTGGACGACACATCGAGGCTTGGCAACAAAGCAGACGGGGCACTTCCGACCCACCCTTCGGGCGGCACGCCTTTCGGCTTTCCTCGGCGGCGCGGCTTCCTCGGCGTATCATCTCCATCAGATACGCACACCACGCAGAATTTGATGATCGAAGGTGACAACCTCGAGGTCCTCAAGCTCCTCCAGAAGTCATACGCAGGCAAGGTCAAGCTCATCTACATTGACCCGCCGTACAACACCGGCAAGGACTTTGTCTATCCCGATGACTTTCAGGACAACATTAAAAATTACCAGATGCTTACGGGGCAGATTGATTCCGACGGGCGAGCGGTGAGCAGCAACACGGAGATGAGTGGCCGTTTTCATACGGATTGGCTCAACATGATGTATCCCCGAATCAAATTGGCGAGAAACCTGCTTCGCGAAGACGGGGTGATGTTTATTCAGATTGGCGAAGGTGAAGTCGCCAATCTTAAATTGCTTTGTGATAGCGTCTTTGGCGAGGAGACCTGTCTGGGTATTGCCTGCCGGGTGGCAAAGAAAAGCAATAACAAGGGAGATCATTGGGCACCGAATTTTGATTATGTACTTACCTATGCGAAAGACAGGTCTGCTTGTCCACCATTCTCAGGCGGTATAAACACTGAGGCATATGACCAGATTGAAACTGAGGGGACAAGGAAGGGTGAGAAGTACCAGCTTGTTCGGCTTTATATGTCGACTATTGAAAATAGGAACCCCGAGCAGAGGTTCTGGATTGAATGTCCAGATGGAACGAAAGTCATTCCACCTGGAGAAACGTTTCCTCCGGAAAGACCTAAGTTGGGCGATGGAATTTGGCGATGGAGTCGGACAAAGTTTGAAGCGGAGCGTGATCGAATTGTAGTAAAAGCCGTTCGTTCATCGAATCTTATTAGCGATACGGGTGAACCAGCTAAATGGAACGTCTTTACAAAGACTTATCTCAGTGATGTGATAGAAAATGCTTCCTCAAAGCCAAATAACCTAGTCGAGGAGTTCATCAATCAAATTGGATCGCATGAAATGACGGACTTGGGGATTCCATTTGACTACCCGAAACCCAGTACCTTAATTGAATTCCTAATCGGCATAACTCGCACCAGTGGTAATGACCTTGTGCTTGATTTTTTTGCTGGCTCAGGCTCATCGGGGCACGCCGTGATGAGCGCGAATGATCGCGATGCGCTGGTGCATTTGCCGCCGCAGCGGCCGGGGCCGGACCCGGTGCATCTGGAAAAGGCGATTGAGTGGCTGATTGGGGAGTTGGCGCCGGGGCCGCAGCCGTACCGGAAGATTATGGTGAAGGGTGGTGCGGCGGGTTTTTCTCAGCGCACGCTGATTCGGGCCAAGGCGTCGGTGGCGATTCAATCGGTTCGGATCGGTTTGGAGGCGTGGAACTGGGCACTGGCCGAGGCGCCGCCGGCGGGGATGTTGCTGCGGAACAAAAGCGGTGCTGGGATGCGGCCGGTGCAGATGCTGGATGGTGAGGCGTGCTGGGGGACGTAGCGGAGCGGCTGCGGGCCGCAAGTCGGGCGACGGGAGTTATGAGCCGGGAGTACAAAGTGGCGCGTTTCTTGTTAAAAAACAAGGTGTTACGGGCGTGCAATGTAGCGCAGCGGCTGCGCAGGCTCCCATCGCCTGTTTACTGCTCTTTGCATCCATTGCTTCACCGCGCACCTCCTCGCGCGGGGTGAACGCGGAGTTGGTCAGACTGTATTGGCGGATCGGGCAGCGCATATGCCGGCACATCCTGCAGGAGAAGCGGGCTGAGTATGGTCAGGAGATTGTTGCGGCGCTGTCGCAACAATTGGGATGGTCGCACTTCGTGGAGTTAGCCCGACCGCGATCCGCGTGCGCACGAGTTCTCGATACAGTTGCGGGCCATAGACGCGGACAAGGCCGGCGGCGGGCTGGGGCTGGCGGTGCTGCTAGGCCTATGCGGCGGCCTGCTGGAGCGGTCCATCAAAGGCGGCTTAATTGTTGTGGGTGCGCTCAACCTGGGCGGGTCGGTGGAAATGATCCCCAACCCTGTGGTCATTGCTGAACTGGCAGTGGAAAAAGGTGCGAGCCAGCTGCTGCTGCCGATTTCTGCGCGGCGGCATCTTCTGTATCTTCCAGATGAGATGGCCACCAAGATAAACGTGGTGTTTTATGCCGATCCGACGGATGCTTTTTTGAAGGCGATCGTGGAATGAAGTGATTCCGGGATGAATGATCGGCGAGCGGGCTTTGGCGTTCCGGATGGTGATGGCCGTGCGGCTGGTTTTTGCCCGCCGATAAATACCTTGGTACACTAGCCCGGTCGTAAGAAGCCTACGGTGGGTGCAGCCCACCACAAAGGCGGCGATACAATTTGTGCAGGAGCATGTCTCGTTATGGTAAGTACGCCTCTACCAGAGCAAATTTGCAGCATTGAAGGCACACAGTGGACCGGGCCGTTTTCGCCCGACCAGCAAACACGGGCTACCACCGCCCTGGAGGATGGCCGCGTGGTGTACCTGCCCACACTTGATTTTGTATTTTCAGAGGATGAAAAACAATATCTCACGCCCGCATGGAGCAACGGCGCCGCCAAAAACATCAGTTACGATGCCCGCACCGGCGATATTAAGGGCATGAAGGGCGACGCTGCGGCCCAGCAGGGCCTGGCCAAGCTTCTGCAGCGCTATGCCGACAGCACGCTTTCGCTGATGCAAAGCCTGTTTCCCGCGTATAAAGAGGCGCTTATTCGCGCCCGCACCAGTTTTCGGCCGGTGCAAATCGCGGGACGCGCCAGCTCACTGAAAAAAGACGACACACGTCTGCATCCTGATGCGTTCCCGACCCGCCCCACCGCCGGCAAGCGTATTATTCGCGTGTTTGCCAATGTAAATCCGCATGGCCAGGGACGCGACTGGCGCATCGGCGAGCCTTTCGCCGATTTTGCACGCAAGATGCTGCCGCGCATCAAGCCGCCGGCGCCTCTTAGCCGCGAGTTTTTATACCTTTTTCGCGTAACCCGCACGCCGCGCACTCCTTACGATCATTACATGCTCGGCCTGCACGACACCGGCAAACTCGATGAGGCGTATCAAAAAACCGCCACCAGAGCATCGTTCAGCTTTCCGCCGCACTGCACCTGGATATGTTTTAGCGATGAAGTGCTTCACGCGGTGGATGCCGGCCAGTATTTAATGGAGCAAACCTACATGCTGCCGCACACAGCCATGGCGCATCCCGAAAAATCGCCCGCCAAAGTACTCGAAGGCATTTTAGGTCGAAAGCTCCTGTAAATGCCTCAGATGGCAGCAAAATGACACGTCTCCCAATTACGAGCGACGCGGTTAAGCCGCGTTGCGAGCCTTGGCCATCGCTTTATTTTCAGGTACACGCTCTCCGCGGCGGCGTCGGCTCATCCGCCGTAAAGGGTGGCCAGCACCACCAAAACCACGCCGACAACCAGGCTTGCGGCAATCCATTGACGGAGCCGGCGCTGCCGCCGATCGAATGCCTTTACCGCCTGCGGATCGCGCGCCAACCGCCGCACCAGCGCCACCCGATCGCTGATGCTCGGATGCATCCAGCCTTTGCGATCGCGTGGCCGATGTGTCAGTCCCACCACCGCCAATAAGGCTTGGGCAAAGCGTTCAGCGCCGGCAACCAACGGCGGTAACCTCGGCGGAGGCGCAGCCTCGGCAACCTCCAAGCCCAGGTAATCAGCCCGGTCGTTCAAGTCGTTTGATTCCTGCAATTGATCAGCAGCGGCCACAACCGCCGCCGCCGTAGATTTCACTTCAGTCACGCCGTCCCGTGCCATCGCCGCCAATGGCTGCGGCCGAGCCGCCATACACTGTGCGGCATACCAATCGGCCTGATGTTCGCACAAGCGACTGATAAGCGGAA
>JAJXZA010000033.1 GCA_021780285.1 Planctomycetota bacterium | reverse complement strand
GCTGACGGAATCGAGCTTAATATTTATGAGATGTCGCTTTCTGCCGAAAGAAGCAGCGCTCAGGTGGAGCGCGAATCGCTGGCGGTAATTAAAGATGTGCTGTCAGCGGTGCATATTCCGGTGGCTGTGAAGCTTTCGTCATTTTACGCAGCTCCGGTTCACCTTGCGGCGGCGGTTGCAGCCGCCGGCGCAAAGGCTGTGGTCATTTTTAATCGCTTTTACCAGGCCGACATAGATATCGAAAATCTATGCTTGCGCCGGCAACTCAAATTGTCAACTTCTGACGAGCTTCTGTTGCGGCTAAGGTGGGGTGCGGCTATCAGCAGTCAAGTTGACTGTGATCTTGCCATTACCGGAGGGGTGCAAACTGCGACCGACGCAATTAAGTGCGTCATGGTCGGAGCCGAGGCGGTACAGGTTGTCTCGGCACTGCTGGAGTTCGGGCCGGAGCATCTGGCGCAGTTGAATCGCGGCATCATGGAATGGATGGAATCGCACGAATATTTGTCGCTTTCTCAGATGAAAGGCTCCATGAGTTTGCCGCGCTCGCCCGAGCCTGAAATTTTTGAGCGCAGCAATTACATGCGAATTCTTCAGGGATGGAAGGGTGCGGAGGCCGGTGCCGATCAGTTTTGGAGCTAAAAATGCACGAAATGTCGCTGGCGGTTGACCTTATGGAACTGGTGAAAAGGCATGTGCCGCCTTCGGCTTGCCTGATGAAGGTAACGGTGCGTATCGGCCCGATGCACGGTGTTGTTGCTGAGGCCCTGCAATGGGCATGGAGTGCGGTAAGCAGCGAGACGGCTTGGCCGCAAGCCAAGCTTGACATTGAAACTCCGCCTTGGCGTTTACGTTGCCCTCGCTGTGGTCGTTTGTGGGAGCCGATGACCGTGGACGAGCACTGTACCTGCGGCGCGGTGCATGCCCGCATCGAAGGCGGCGATGAGTTTGCTTTGGTTTCAGTTGACGTTGCGGACTTTGATGAATCGGTCGAAAATCAATCACGACATGAGATTGAACCCCCTTCGCGATTGGGTACTGCCGTTTGAGGTGAAATGTGAAGACAATTCCTGTAGTCGAAAACGTACTCAAACTCAACGACGAAGTCGCACTGCTCAATCGGCGACAATTCAGGCAGGCGGGCGTGTTTGTAATAGACCTTATCGGCGCACCAGGTTCTGGTAAAACTGCCCTGTTGGAGGCCACGCTTAAGGCTCTTGTGGGCCGATGTCGTGCGGGAGTTATCGTCGGCGATCCAGCTACCAGCCGCGATGGTGAACGACTGGTTTGCTACTGTGAACAAGTTGTGCAGGTCAATACCGGGCATGGCTGTCATCTTGACGCCAATCAGGTGCGTCAGGCGATGGGGCGGCTGAATGTGGCCGAGCTTGATTTACTGTTCATTGAAAACGTCGGCAACCTGATTTGCCCGGTCGGTTTTGATCTCGGGCAGAATGCTAAAGTGGGGCTTTTCAGCGTGAGTGAAGGTGACGATAAGGCCGCCAAACATCCACATCTGGTTCTGGCCGCTGATATTTTGCTGCTTAATAAAATGGACCTGCTGGAGCATGTGTCGTTTAATCGCGACCGGTTCCTTGAGGATATCCGGCATCTTCGTGCCGATGTGCAGGTTATTGAGCTGGCGGCTACTAAGGGGCTGCTTGCAGAGTGGATTGACTGGCTTCTTTCCCGCTGTCGGGTCCGGTAGGTGCTCGCACTGGCGACAATCGCACAACGACCCGCCTCTAAAGCCATGGTAGAACCTGATCCATAGAATCGGGTATTATCGTAGGCCTTAAGGAGTACTATGACCAAGCGGGTAGTTATTATAGGTTCGGGGCCGGGTGGGTTGGCGAGTGCCATGCTGCTAGCCAAGGCAGGATTGGACGTAACCGTATATGAGCGTTCAAATCATGTAGGAGGGCGCACAACTGCCCTGGAGTTTGACGGTTTTCGCTTTGACGTTGGGCCAACATTCTTCCTGTTTCCGCAGGTGCTTGAAGACATCTTCCGCGCTTGTGGTTACGATTTGCGGCGCGAAGTTCCCATGCGGCAGCTTGATCCGCAATATCGGCTGATCTTTGAACAGGGGGGGCGGATAGATGCTACGCCTGATGTCGCTCGCATGCGGTCGGCTATTGCCGCAATTGCTCCGCGTGATGCCGAGAATCTCGAGAGTTACCTGGCTGATAATCGGGCCAAGCTGGCGGCATTTACGCCGTGCCTCGAGCGACCTTACGAGTCCTGGCGCGATGTGCTGACGCCGCAGATGCTCAAACTTCTGCCGGTGCTGCGTCCGTGGAATTCAGTGGATCGTGAATTGCGCCGATATTTTTCTGATGAGCGCGTGAGGCTGGCCTTCAGTTTTCAATCCAAATATCTCGGCATGTCACCGTATAAGTGCCCGGGATTATTTACGATTTTGTCGTTTTTAGAGTATGAGCACGGCGTATTTCACCCGTTGGGCGGCTGCAGCGCCATTACCCGCCGCATGGGCGAGCTGGCCCGACAACTGGGTGCTAAAATTGAAACAGGCGTTGCCGTTGAAGAAATTGTATTTAACGGCGTTAAGGCCGTAGGCGTAAAGACCACGTCAGGTCAAGCGCCGGCAGATGCCGTTGTGGTCAACTCTGATTTTGCTCAAACCATTCGGCGGCTTATACCGCAGGCCTTGCGCCGCCGCTGGTCGGATGATCGAATCGCCTCGAAACGCTATTCCTGCTCTACGTTTATGATGTATCTGGCAATAGACGGAGCTTTGCCGGAATTAGCGCACCACAACATTTTTTTGGCCGGTGATTATCGGCAGAATCTTTATGATATCGAGCAGGGGCATGTGCTCTCAACCAACCCGTCATTTTATGTGCAAAATGCATGTGTAACAGATCCCTCGCTGGCCCCGGACGGTTGCAGTACCCTTTATGTGCTGGCACCGGTGTCGCATCAGCATCGCAATATTAATTGGCGGCAGAGCGGAGAGGCGTTTCAAAGGCTTATGTTTTCTCAGCTTGAGAAAATCGGCCTTAAAAATATCGCACAGCGCGTTCGGGGGCAGCGTCTCATTACGCCCGATGATTGGCAGGAGAAAATGCATATTTTTAAGGGTGCCACTTTTAATTTAGCGCACGACTTCGGCCAGATGCTTCATTTGAGGCCGCATAATCGTTTTGAGGAGGTGGAGGGGGTTTATCTCGTGGGTGGAGGCACGCATCCGGGCAGCGGCTTGCCGGTCATCTTCGAGTCGGCCAAGATTTCGTCGCGTTTGCTGCTTGAGGACATGAATGTGGGGTCACGCTGGCATGCCATGTCGCGTAGTGTTGGCGAACCTGCGGTACCGCAGACCTTCAGCGGAGCGGCTATATCCACTTAAAGGCAGCCTCGATGTTGGGTGGCAAAATCAGCTCTGCCGGTGACTGTATGCCCAGAAGCGGCATGGAACAAGGCCTTGGCTCACGCGCCATAGCAGCCGCTACCTGGGCCGACATGCCTGTGCAACGCCGGCTGATGCTGATGCGCCGGCTTCGAGAGCACATTGCAGACCAAAGCTCGCAACTCGCCGCCGTCTGCAATCCGCACGCCGGTCGAACTCGTCGTGAAAGCCTGGTTGCAGAAGTGCTTCCTTTGGCGGATGCCTGTCAATTCTTGCAACGTAATGCGCGTCGAATTTTGCGACCGCTGCATTTTGGCCGCCGCAGCGGACCTTGGTGGCTTGGCGCGTTAAGTGGAAGAATAGAGCGGCGCCCTTGGGGCCGGGTGCTGATTATTGGCCCATCCAATTATCCGCTGCTGTTGCCGGGCGTGCAGGTTGTCCAGGCTCTGGTTGCGGGCAACGAGGTGATGGTTAAACCCGGTCGTGGGGGTCGCGCGGCCATGATGGAGTTGGGGACGCTGCTGGAGAAATCCGGCTTGCCAGCGAGCTTATTTACTGTTCTGCCGGAAGATATTTCATCCGTGGACGAGGCTCTACGGGCCGGCGTGGACAAAGTTGTGCTGACGGGTTCACTTGCAGCCGGTAAAGCCATCTTGCAAAGACTGGCGCACACGGTGACCCCGGCAACATTGGAACTCTCCGGGTGTGATGCCGTGTTTGTCTTGGCTGGAGCCAACGTTAAACTCGCTGCACGGGCCATTGCT
>JAJXZA010000250.1 GCA_021780285.1 Planctomycetota bacterium | reverse complement strand
AACGGCATTTGCACTACAAAAACATGGGTTATGACGATGAAATATCGCGTCACGCCAGAAAAATTGGCAGACCCGATTTCGCCATCCATGGCTCAACGGATGAGCGGTGGAGCAGGTGATCGGGAGAGCGCTGGGCGCTGGGCGGCGGGGGTGGGCGTTTGGATTTGAAATTTAAGATTTGAAGATGGGGCGTGCCCGGCGGCTACGCGCGACTTTACGTTTGTTTAATGCGGTGGCTGGAGCGGGCCGGTGCGGTTGGCTTTTAATTCGCTTATTTTTTGGCGAAGGTCGTCGGTGGTGAGTACCGGCAGGGCGGTGGTGTTGGCTGGTGATGATGCCGGCGTAAGGGGGGCATTGGGGGCGACGGTCTGCTGGTGTGGTTTGATGGCTTTGCGGCGGGCGGTGGGTTGCGCCGGATTGCGACGATTCTTGGCGGGCGGGCGTTTGCCGCTGCCTACGAGTTGCTCAAACTGCCGCCGGGCGATGAGCACATGATGGTAATGCTGGGCAAAACGGTGGGCTTCGTCGCGGATATGCTGCAATATTTTTAGCGCCTGGCTGGTTTTGGGCAGCCTGAACGGCTCGGCTCGGCCGCGCACATAAATAATTTCCTCGCGTTTGGCCAGGCTGGCCAGCAACGGTGGCTTTATCGGCACGTTTTCAAATGCGGCCTCTGCGGCGTGCAACTGGCCGAGGCCGCCATCAATTAATATGAGGTCGGGGTAGAGTTCTTGGCCGGCCCCGGCGGCGCGGTAGCGGCGGGTGACGACTTCCTGAATGCAGCGGTAATCGTCTATGCCCGTCACTCCCTTGATGCGAAACCGCCGGTAACCGTTTTTGAACGGCTTGCCATCAATAAACGCCACGAGCGAACCAACAGTCGCCTCCCCCTGAAAATGGGCAATATCAATGCATTCTATGGATCGCACCGGGTCGGGTGAGGCAAAAATATTCTGCAATTGCCGCAAGCCGCCCTGCAAATCCTGAAAAAATACCTCCGGCTGCAGCAGTTTGGTGTTGGCTCCGCGAATAGAAAGCGATTGCAGGGCCTTGATCTGATCGCGCAGTGCGGCCGCTTGTTCAAAGTTGAGCGCGGCGGCGGCGGCTTCCATCTCTGCGGTCATCTGTTTGAGCGTGTCGTTGCGGCTGGAATCTAAAAACTTTTTGAGTCGCTCAATGTCCTCTTTATAAGCCTCGCGACTGATGCGGTCGGCGCATGGCGCGGTGCATTGTTTAATCGCGTAGAGCAGGCAGGGGCGAAAATACCGGCGGCGCGTGTCTTCTTCGAGTATTTCGAGGTGACAGGTGCGAAATTTAAATGCCCGCTGCAGGTAAATAACCGCCTGCTTAAGCGCATAGCCGCTCAT
Organism: Planctomycetota bacterium; assembly: GCA_021780285.1. GTDB lineage: Bacteria > Planctomycetota > Phycisphaerae > WQYP01 > WQYP01 > JABEVB01. Next base: position 2,775 of record JAJXZA010000250.1, on the reverse strand, counting down.
AAAGGGGCCGTACAGGCGAGAGCCGGGCCGCGGGTTGCGCGTTACATAAACGCCCGGGTATTCATCGCGTGAGGTTATTTCTAGGTAGGGATAGCTTTTGCCGTCGGAAAGGCGGGCGTTAAACCTGGGCTTGATGTCTTTAATAAGCCTGCTTTCAACGAGCAGTGCCTCCACTTCGCTTTCGCAGGCCAGCGTGTCAAAATCGCAGACATAATCGAGCAATCGCTGCTTGGCCGGGCCAAGATCGGTCGAGGGAATAAAGTAGCTGCTTACCCGGTCGCGCAGGTTCAGCGATTTGCCGACATAAATAACCACACTGCGGGTGTCTTTCATGAGATAAACCCCGGGCGACTGGGGCAAGCCGCGGGCCTTGCCATGCAGCCGGCTGATGCGCTCGGCAGCCGGTTCGGTTGGATGGGGCAACGAGACTTCTCCGGCGGGTATTTCCTGGATGGCATCTTGCTCGAAGTCGGCGGCAATTTGGGCTTCGGAGAGTTCAGGGTCTTGATCATGCTGGGCCATTGCCGCGGCAGCGGGTTGGGCATCCCAGGGGCTTGCTGTCGAGACGTCGGCCATATCGGCCTCGAACTTTATGGTGTCATCCGGCGGCGAGGGCCTATCGGCAGGCGTTGGCTCAAGCGTTTCGGCGGGTTGGGCGGGCGCTGGCGGTGAGGATTTAGCAGGGTGCGGCACATTTGCCCGGCGACGACTGGACGAACTGTTTTTGGTTCTGCGACTCATTTGATTTATTATAGGTACTATGAGTGGCCGATGTTAGCTTGGGCCGCAGAATTATTGGGTTCATGCCAAGGAAAGTGCAAACATGTCTGAACAACAAGTGGCCGGTGGCAGCGTTGACAAGGTTGTGTATAAAGGCCGCCGGGTGGATATGGCCCTGCGCAGTGTGAAAACCACCAGCGGAGCGATGATCGAGCGCGAAATTGTGGTACATCCGGGGGCGGTGATTATTTTGCCGGTGTTGGATGATGGCCGGTTGGTGCTTATTCGTAACTTGCGGCATGCGGTGCTACAGTGGCTGTGGGAGTTGCCCGCCGGCACGCTTGAACCCAGGGAAGGCCCCGCCAAGTGCGCCGCGCGTGAACTGGAAGAAGAAACCGGCTACCGCGCCGGCCGGGTTGAGCCGTTTGGCTGGTTTTATACTTCGCCGGGCATACTCACTGAAAAGATGTACGCTTTTGTGGCCCGCGAACTTACTCCCGGCCCCCAAGCGCTCGAAGACAACGAAACCATCACCGTTGAATGTCTGGAGCCTGCCGAGGTGCTGGCCCTTATCAAAAGCAACGAAATTGTTGACGGTAAAACGATAGCCGTCGTGCTAAAATACCTGGCGGAAACGGGAAATATCAAGGGTTAATAAACCATTCTCGGAGCGCTTGCGTATCAGAAGCAGCGGAGTTCACATGAGTTGGCAAGATAGACACTACAATAATAACTCAACCGGCGGGGCCCAATTGGACTTCTCCAGCGGGCCACTGTCTATTTTGAACTGGTCGCTGCCATTGGGCACCTGGTTGGGCGTGCGGGTCTCGGCCAACTTTTGGCTGCTGCTCGCAGTGGTGCTGGATATGGCCTACGCCCTGCGCACCGGCGATTGGTTGGCGAGCCTCATATTTGTCGGTCTGACGCTGGTGGCGCTGCTATCCCATGAGTTAGGGCACCGGATACTGGCCCAATGGGTGGGCGGCCGCCACGATGATTTTGTGCTCTGGCCCGCCGGCGGTATGGTTCAACCCACAAGCCCGCCCCAGCCTTGGCCGTTTTTTCTTGCCAATGTCGGCGGTATTGCGGTCAATTTGTTGTTGTGTGTGCTTACCGGTTGGGCTTTGCATGCCCAATTCGGCGAGCCGCTGCTGCTGCCGGCGAGTTTTTTGGCGGCGTTTGGGGCGATCAATCCAATTATTGAACCGGTAGGCCATCATCTGCTTCGCAGCAGCCTGGAGATGTTTTACTATGTGAACCTGGGGTTGGTGGTCATCAATCTTCTGCCGTATTACTGGTTTGATGGCGGCCCGCTGCTGCAGGCGATTTTATGGCCTTTTACGAGCCTCTACCGGGCGATTAACGCTACATGCATTTTGGGTATGCTGCTGGCGATGCCGCTGTTTATTCTCTCTGCCGCGACCGGCAACTTTATGGCGATGGTGTTGTGGGCGATGCTCTTTTTTGCTTCGTATACCAAGCGGCTGGCCCTGATGGCCAATGGCCCCGAAGAGGTGCAGGACGCCATCGCTATGAGCGCTGCACTGCGCGACCTGCCGGCAACGAAGCGCCGTAAGCTGGCCCGCCGGCGTTTTCACTGGGACAAACTCAGCGAAAACCGAGCACGGCAGGATGAAGCCAAAATTGACGCCATTCTGGCCAAGGTAAGCCGCAGCGGCCTGCACAGCCTTAGCAACTCTGAAAAGCGCATTTTGCAGCGCACGACCGATCGGCTTAAAAAGCGCGATCGCGATTTGGGGCGTTGAGTCACTTTCCATTTAGGGCCTGTAAAGAAATAACCTGTACGATCTGGCTGGTTCTTTTGGCCGCCGGCTTGGTTACTCGCTCCTTACAGACCCACCAGGCGGGGTATGCGCGTCGCTCGCGCCTCGCCGACGGCCAAAATTCCTGCGCCATATCAGTGCATGTTATTTCTTTACACCAAAGTTCCACCTTCTCTGGCACGCATCTCAGCGCTGTAACCTCTTGTTAAATCCAGCTTTACGTCACGTTTGCGGCCGATTTTTGCCGGCAAAGTGTACCCATGTAATTGTT
>JAJXZA010000328.1 GCA_021780285.1 Planctomycetota bacterium | reverse complement strand
CTAACACTCGCTCCAGCTCCGATACACGCTTTTTCAGCTCTTGAATACGGTCTCGTTCATTGGGCTTTTCCACACGCACCACCTTTGCTTGTAAATGATTCTTGCCATAGCGACGCAGCCATTTTTGAATGGTTACGCTGCCACCTATATCATAATGCCGCCGAGCAGCATCTATTGATTTAAAACACTGCGCTTCTCACTCCGAAATTACCCACAACTTAAAGCACCCACAATACCGCTTGATGATACGTTCACGCATCCTGAAACTCCTCAAAGTCACCAAAGTCACCCTTGGGGTGCGCCAACTTATATCAGGACGGGACACCCTCGGTCCTGACCCATGGAAGGCCAAATCTCCAGGCGCAGCCGCCGCAACGGCACGGTATAATTTTCTGCATGATTTATCTTGATAACAACGCTACCACGCGGCCCTATCCGCAGGTGCTTGAACAGATGCAGCCCTATTTGGCCGATGCCTACGGCAACCCCTCAAGCGTGCATCGCTTCGGCCAGGAAGCGCGCCAAGCCGTAGAGCAGGCCCGCTACCGGGTTGCCAACCTGCTGCATTGTCAGCCGGGCGAAGTCATCTTTACCAGCGGCGGCACCGAAGCCGACAACGCGGCCATCGCGGGCCTCGCCGCCGCACAGCCCGGCAAAAAAACCATTATCACCTCCAGCGTGGAGCACAGCGCCGTCCGCGAGCCCCTGGCACGCATGGCGGAACGCGGCTACAACATTGTTGAAATACCCGTAAACCAGAAAGGCGATCTCGATTACACCGCCCTGCAAAGCGCCCTTTCTCGCGGCGATGCCGCCCTGGCCGCCATCATGGCCGCCAATAACGAAACCGGTGTTCTCTTCGACATCGCCACGGTGGGCAACTTATGCCGTGATGCAGGCGTTGCGCTGCATGTTGACGCGGTGCAAATGGCCGGCAAACTCCCCATTGATTTTGCCGCGCTGCCGGTACAAACTCTGGCCATCAGTGCCCACAAGTTTCATGGGCCTAAGGGTGTCGGATCGCTGATTGTTCGGCGCGGCAGCCGCTGGCAACCCTTAATTCGCGGCGGCCCACAAGAACGCGACCGTCGCGGCGGCACCGAAAATGTCCCCGGCATTGTGGGCATGGGCGCAGCGGCCGAACTGACACAGCAAAAGATGCAAACACCCGATGCTTTCACACGCATGGCGGCCCTGCGCGATAAACTGGAAACCAACATTATTGAGGCTATTGCGGAAACCACCATCAACGGCAATACGGCCAGTCGCATAAGCAACACCACCAATATCGGCTTTACCGGCCTGGAGGCCGAAGCGATACTCCTGCTGCTGAGCCAGCACGATATTTGCGCCAGCGCCGGAGCGGCCTGTTCGAGCGGCTCGCTGGAGCCTTCGCATGTGCTGCGCGCCATGAAACTGCCTGATCGCGTAGCCCATGGCTCTCTTCGCTTTTCGCTTTCGGAGTTAACAACCGAAACTGAAATCGCCGCAACGCTGGAGATACTTCCCGGCATTATCGAACAACTGCGCAAAGTGCTGCCGGCTGCATAAACCATGATGAAACCAAAACCTCACAACCATCCCGGCGCATGGCCCGCCACTCTCTGGGTGGCACTCTTAGGCATCTGCCTCGCCCTAAGCCCAACGCACAATTGCAAAGCTGCAGCCAGCGGCCTTGTTTATCTCAATCCTCTGGCGCAACTTGTGAAATGGAACATCGCCGTACGCGATGGCAGCGTCAAATTCACCGGCCTTATGCACACCAAGGGGCCAAACCACCTTGATAATTGCCGGGGCACGCTAAGCCTGAACGCCCCCATCTTGGCCTGGCCCAACAAGGCCAAGCCGGTGCTTATCTGTCGCGGGCTGCAGGCCAGCGCGTTGTTACACTATTGGCACGACGCACAAGGCCACAGGCACATTCACCTTCGCAGCGGTCAAGTTACCTTTGCCACGCTTAGCCTCTCGTGGCTTACATTTAGTAACGGGCACATTGCGCTAAACCTGCGGCGGCATATTCTTGCAATAACAGCTCTGTCAGTTCATTGCAGGCACGCCGTCATGTCGGCAACCGGGCAGTACAATCTGGCCACGCACTCCGGCGCACTTGTTGCATCGGTTACGAACCTGCACGAGCATCTTTTTTTGGAGCGGCTGTACCCCAAGCATGTGGACGCACACGGTCTCGCCGCGCTTAGCCTTCACCTTAACTTGAGTTCCCATGGGCAAATAACCGCTGCCGCCCATCTCAAGGGAATGGGGCCGGGCCTGTTGCGGCTGCGCGACCTGCCCATTGTAGCTTCGCTGGTGCACATCAAGTACACCGGCGTACTCGCCTCGGCCATTCTGCAGGACATGCGCGATTATCCGTACGCACATGAAAACGTCGCTTTTAATCTCGGCGCCGCATCGTCCACACTTACATTGCAATTCTTGCGCGGCCACGGCAATCCCGGCCACATACCCGACCGCAAGTTTGTATACCAGGGGCATGTTGTGATCTTCCGCCCCAACAGCCTGCGGAGCATTCGCGTGAGCATCCCCATGCCCGGAGCAACCTTACCCCACCTACTGCAACTGCTGCAGCAGTTTTCGCAGGCCAAATACTGATGCACCGGCAATGAAGATTGGTATATAATCGCAGTTAAGGAAGGCTCGCTCGAGGAGCTTCAGGAGTTAGATTCATGACATCAATCAAACATTGCTTAACCCGTGGTGCGTCTTTGTTATTGACCGTAGCGGCATGCATCGCCTCGACCGGCTGCCTAAGCACCCACAACGATGTTGTCATTCAGCAGCAAAAACCCCTGGAGGTTGATGTAAACCTCAACGGCAAACTGACGCTGGTGGTGCACGAAGCGCATGACGATCTCAGCTACATCACCGGTCAGGCGCCCAGCCCGGCACCAGCAGCGGCAGCGGGGCCGGCTACCAGGGCCAGCGCAAGCGAGCCGCCTTCAACCCTGCCATCAGCCACCGGAGCCCGCCAGCCCAGCTCGTTCAACACACTTCAGAGCCGCCAATCTATCGTGCTGCTCGACGTTTTCGCAGCCGATGCCGGTGGTCTTCCGGATAAAGCCACCGTCCTTCATGAAATGCGGGCCAATTATCCGGCGGTTCGCAAACTTAAAGATGCACAGCTTGTTGGTGAAGCTCACAGTGGTTATGTGGTGGCACTTAAAGCCCTTACCCCCACACAACAACAGACCATTCAAAGGCAGAATCTCTACCGACGCGAGTTGTATCAGATTGTCGCTGGGCAAACAGGCCAGTCGGTTCAGGCGGTAAGCCTCATTTTCTTCAAACAGTGGTTGCGATTTCTGAGGCCCGGCGATTGGTATCAAAAGCAAAACGCCGGCGGCCAATGGGTCTGGACGCAGTATAAATAAACGCGGCCGCGCCAAGTTACAAAGCCTGCACCGGCGGCGCTGCGGCTACCTCGTTGGCGGCAAAAATTGATTGCTATACACGACCGACGTATTGGGCAGCGGCGGCTCCTTGCCGGTGATGCGCCCTATGGCCCACCGGCACGCCAGGCATAAGCGAGAGGTATCGGTGCTGATGTAATACGACCGCAACGTCGCCAGTGCGGCTTTCGATCCCATACGGCCCAACACCTCGGCCGACATAATTCGCACCGACTCAAGCTCTGGGTCCAAAATCGAAAGATCGTCCAGCCGCCCTTTTAATTGCCGCGCCAAGCCGGCGTTGTAGCGGCCACGGTTGATTTTTCCCAGCGCCCAGATGGCCGCAGTGCGGGCCGTACCAGAATACGGCGAATGTTTTGGAATAAGCCGCATAAGCAGCGGCTGCGCCGGAGCATACCGCATCGCTCCAAAAAGCTGAAATAGCTGCGATAACTGCCCGCCCAAATCAGACTGGCGTTGAAGGCTTGCAGTCGTCGCATGCACCGACGTCGGCAAAGATGCCGAAACTTCAGCCGTCTCTTGCGCGTACGCCAGCAGCGAAGGCAACATTCCAGCAAGCTGCAATCTGCGAAACGCTGCGGCCGCCCCGATGCGCACCAGCAATGACGGATCGTACCGCAGCACATGCAAAAGCTGACGCTGCAAGGTCGTAAAGTTCAACCTGCCGGCAACAAGCGCCGCCTGCCGCCGAGCCAAAGCATTGCCTTTAACAAGCATACGCCCCACCACCTCAAGCACCTGCGGCCGCAAGCGTCCACCACCGAGGGTGCTTAGTGCGTGGCGGGCATACCAGCGGACAAAGCGCCGCGGATCGCCCAGCAGTTTACTCAGCTCCGCCACGCTTTGCGCGTTTGCCTGCTGCAGAAAGGCTTCAGCCGCAAGTCGCCGCAGAACGCTGTCTGGGCTGTGCGCCAGCGCCGGCGCCGCTTTGCCTGCAAGCGGGCTATGGGCACGCAGCAACCCCTGCATTGCCAGCGCGGCTATTGCGGTGTTGGATGAGCCTGCCCAAACCACAAGGTCCTGTGCCCCATCGGGTCGCGAACTCGCGTCCAGCGCTGTTACCGCCAGCAGCGCGGTTCCGACAGCGACATGTTCTAGCTGTACCTTACCCAGCGCCTGAACACCAGCCAATCCAACAACATGGGCCGCAAGCACCGCCATACCCGCAGCGTGCAACTCATGCAGACTCTGCAACGCGGCCAGTCGCACCTGCAGGTTACGTCTTGGCGTCAGCGCCGCCCGCCGCAGCGTTGAGACCGCCTGTTTGTCGCCAAGTTTGCCAAGCGCCTGCACCGCCGACAGCCTGACGACGCTGTTGGTTGCAGCCCCATTGACGCGAGCCAACCATAGCCGCAGCGCCGGTTGAAAGTGCCACCGGGCCAGCGCGGCATCGCATAGCAGGGCCACGTGCCAATCGCCATGACTATCAGCACTGAACAGTGTCCCCGCTGCAGAAGAGGCATTCATGGCAATGATCGCTTCAACCGCGGCCCGGCGGAGCACCGCATCCGTCTTGTTGTTCCGCACAATGGCGAGAAGCTGTGGCAAAAACTGGCCCAAGCCCGGCATACCCGCACGAGCAGATTCAGCCAGCGCTTGGCAGGTGCGACACCGCGTAAGAGAGTCGGGTTGCTGCAAAGCCAGCCGCCAGTTGGACTGTGCGCTTAAGTTATACTTTTGGACGGGCTTCACACTCGGCAATGCCGGATCTCGCCACATGATGTTGCCAAAACCCCGGTCCACGGGGGTAAAGCCCGGCAGCAACGGCGGCCCGGGCGGCGCGGCAAACACGCGACCCGCAGCCAACAGCAATATCGCCAAGCCAACGGCACCCTGTCGCCAGGGGTGTTGCCGCGGCTCATTCTTTTTGCAAGCTTTTTGTGTACACACCATCAAAACATCACCAACACTTTGTCAACCGCGTTTCATGGGCCGCGCCGTCTGGGTCTGCCAATTTTTCTGGCGTGACGCGATATTTCATCGTCATAACCCATGTTTTTGTAGTGCAAATGCCGTTTGGTATGATTCGGCATGGCCCGACGCCCGATTTATTGGCAGACCCCGCCGTCTTGGCCCGCAACCACAACCTCAATGCTTCCGCGCTTTTACCGCGGCTTGGTCAATCGCCAGACACACACAATCATTACCCCAACGGCCAGCGCCCCTGCCACCGCCATGATGTACCAGTTTGCCGGTATCAACTGATATGGCGTGAACCCCGGAGCGCCGATGGCGGCGAGCGTGGCGGCCAGCGGATTGATCAGCAGCGCCGCCCGCACCGCCTTAAATCCAAACAGTGTGCCTCGTCCCTGCCACACCGCCAACGTGCCTACACATACCACCAGCAGGAATCCATACGCTGCGCCCGTGGAGGTTGCAGCCTTGCGAAACATCGCGCTGATGGCACTGGCCGTAAGCAACGCAAACAAAGCGGTTACCGCCAGAGCGGTGAGTACCCGCCCCACACGCGCGGCCTCGGAGGTGTCTATCACAAGCATCGCCAGATAACCCGGCACAGTAGCCAGCAGCAATAAAAACAGCGTCCAGAGCGAAGAGAGTATTTTGCCCGTTACAATGCGCCGGGGGCTAAGCGGCGTCATCTGCAGCAACTGCCACGACCCTGATTCAACTTCCGAACTGATAAGCCCGCCCGCCAGTCCGGGTGTTATCAGCAGAATAAGCGCCGCCTGCAGCAATACCAAAATCATGCCCATCACATGGCTGCCGGCGCTGGCCGCGCCATACGCCGCCGCCAGCATCAGCCCCAGCGACACCACCAGACACAACCCCACCAGGCGCATAAGCCAATGTGATCGGCCAAAACGCGAGGTGCGAAGTTCTTTAACGAACACCGGATTGGCCAGCGGCCCCGTCAGCCCGCTGCGACGCTGCGGATCAAAAAACCACAGATACATGACTCGCCGGAAAAACCGCACCCCGCCCGAACGGTCATCGGTTATTTTTCCCGCCGCCCGGGGCTGATCAAACAGCCGCTGCCCCAGCCGACGAATGGTAAGGAGACTGAAAAACAGTGTCACGCAAAGCGAAATTACAAGAAATGCCTCAGTATGGGAGCTTGTCAGCGTACCGGTATTGGTCAGCACCCCCTGTCCCAGCACGCCGGCCATGGTCGTCAGCGGCGACATGGCGCCAACCCAGTCGCCTGCGGCGGCCAAACTTGCAAACATGCTGCCCTGCGTAAACTCCGCCGGCACCATGGTGAGCACCGCCAGCACAAACACCGCCGCATAGGCCAGCCGCAGCGCGCCATCCACCCGCCTGGCCCGCAAACTCATATACAGCGCAATGGCGCAGTATTGAACCGCAGCCGCAATTAAGATGAGATAGACTGGCACGATCTGGCCCGTGAGGCTTACGCCGCCCATTGCATAGCATGCCGCCGCGGCCGGCAGGCTCAGCACCACCAGCATCAGTATAAAACCCACCGCCCCCAGCAGCTTTCCGGCAAAGATGGCACGCGGGGTCAGCGGCGAATTAAGCAGCAAAGCGAGCGTGCCGGCCTGCTTTTCGCGCACCAGAGACACCGCCGGAAATGCCGGGGCTATTACAAGAGCCCCCAGCAGCAGCGCATAGCTGAAAAGACGAAACACCTGCTGCGACTGCGCACCCGTAAGGCTTACATTACCTCCATGAGGCCAGGCCAACACCACTGCTGCAGCCAGCACTGAAGCAAAAATGACCTGCACAGCCAGCGTGCGGCCGCGCCGCAGCATGCCGGTTAACTCGCGATCAATGACCGGATTATTCATTGAACCGCCCCCCGGCCGCAGGCGCGGCAACATCGGCCGCCAGGCGATCCTGCTCGGCGGCGGCCCGCGTCACCGACAAAAACGCGTCCTCAAGGTCTTGCTGCACTTCCCTGAATTGCGCCACCATCACGCCCCGCGCGATGAGTTGCCGCAACACTTGAGCCAATTCCTCATCGGCCAGCGTAGTGCTGAAGCGAAGCAGACCTTCAACCTGCGATGCTTCAACGGGTACATCAGCTCCGAGCAGGTCACCCAGCTTCGCAGCCGCCGCGGCCGCATCCGCGTTTCCGGCCAACTGCACCTCAAAAAGCCGCTTTTGGCGTAAATCGTGCATGATGGTATCGAGGCTGCCGAATGCCCGCAGTTTGCCCCCTGTGATAATCGCCACGACATTACAGATCCGCGAAAGCTCCGGCAGAATATGGCTTGTGACAATAAGCGTTTTTCCCATCTCGGCGAGTTTGAGCAGAATCTGCCGCATTTCCACGCGGGCGGTGGGGTCCAGCCCGTTGGCAGGCTCGTCTAGAATGAGCACCGGCGGATCGTGAAGCAGCGTGCGCGCAATGCCCACGCGCTGCTTCATGCCATGGCTGAGACTCTCAACAAATAAGTCCCGCATATGGTTAGCGCCCGTGGTTTCGAGCACCCAGTCTATGCGGATGCGCCGCTCCTTGCGCGGTATGGCAAAGGCCGCTCCAAAAAAATCGAGATATTCCTGCACGCGCATATTGTCGTAGGCGCCAAACGTATCGGGCATGTAACCGACCAGCCGTTTTATTTTTTTTGATTCGGTGGTGCAGTTACAACCCGCTATGTACGCCTCACCGGCCGTGGGTTTCGCCAGACCCACCAGAATCTTGATGGTGGTGGTTTTGCCCGCACCGTTAGGCCCGATGAATCCGAGTATTTGCCCTTTGCGCAGTTCGATCGAGAGTTTATCCAGCGCGGTAAACGCGCCATATTTTTTCGTAAGGTCAGTGGCTTTTACGACGGGCAGTTCATTGGCTTGTGCCATGAGTTTCTCCAACATTGGGCATAATGGCGATGACCCCTTGGCCCGCGGTGGCTAATGCGGCTGCAGGGTGCGGCCGGCCACACTTAACCGAACCGTCCTGATCCCCCAGGAATGGCCGATGTCCAGCCCCCCTCCCACCTTAATCTGGACCCAAACGCCTCCGCCGGCATCAGGCTTTACGTCTCCGGCGCCGCTGTGCACAGCCATACGCCCCACCACGCCAAGGCGGCGAATTACTTCCGCCGGCCTGCCGCCGCTATACAGCGCCAGACGCACAGGACGCCCCGGCGCCAATATGTCCAACATAGCCTTTACGCTCGTCAATCGAATGGGCAATATTTGCCGCGGTAGTTGGAACCGCACAAAGACATCTGCCGACATACTTAGATGCCCAATCCATTGTTGTCGCCGCTCATCGTACACCAGCGCGGGCGCCCGCTGCCCGGGCCCTGCCGAAAGCGTGTAATGCAGCAAAGGCCACGGCACAACCACATTCGTGTTCGGCCTCGTGCGCTGAATATGCACAGGAAGTTCCACCAGCGACTGCGAAAGATGTCTCTCCAGCCCGGCCAGTTGTATCGGTGCAGCCAGACGCGAAGACCACGCCAGCAGCGTCGGGCGCGCATAATGTTCATGACGCGTAAGCGCCCGCAACACGTCAGAGCGCCATCGGTCCTGCTGGCTCAGCACCGCCGTCACGATAAATTGCCCGGCAGGTAAAATCTGCGCCGGCCCAGCCGCCAATAGCGAAGAGCTTTTTTGCACCGTCCGAAGCGCACCTGACGGCCCCACAACAACCTTATTGCGCAGCGCCGCACTCGTACGAGGCCAGGTCAACTCCAGCCCGTCAGCCCCATACACGGCCGAGACGCGCTGCGGCATATTAACCGCAATCATACCCCGATATTGACCGCCCAGAAGCGATCCCGAAGGCAACTTCAACCCGCGGCTGCGCCAATGGTTGTAATCGCTCCATATTAGCCGGGTGATGGTGTGCCGCTGACCGGTCATATCCATCGTCAGCATGCCCCCATGGCTCGACTCAATGGCCGCCGGGCGGCTATGCGGGCTAAGCGCGGCTATTGCCACATAAGCTTTCACGGCATGGTCTTCGCCGGTTGCCTGAAAGAGACCCACCGTCGAAACAGTCGCCGGCACGCTCTGGCGCTCGGCCAACCCCAGCACCACAAGCAGCGCAGCCACCGCCACGGCTCCGCCCCCGGCTAGCCATGCTATTTTCTCAAGGCGATTGCAGCGCAGCAGCCACAAGCCGGCCACAAGCAGCCCCACGCAAAATAAGCCGAGAATAACCGCCACCGTACGACGTCGCATAACGCGGTACCCAATTTGCGCCCTCGCAAATTGACCAATCGCCGCAGCCACCGACTGGTGATGCCGGGGCAACTTTGTACTCTCTTGATAGAACCGTCGCAGAGCGGGCCATAACACACTGCTCGCCCGGCCCTGGGCATTTAACAAACCATCGCCATCCACCGCACACACCAAAACCCGGCCCCGGCCAAATCGCTCCTGCAAAACCGCCGGCCAACCATTCACCGTCATCAGCGTGTGCATACCGTTGGGGATCAGTTGCACCATTCGCACGGCGCGATGAAGCACCGTAACATGATTGAGGTGCGTCGCGACAAAATGCAGCCTCGCCGAGAGCGTCCGGCCCGCAACAACTGCCCGCCAACTGCGCCCCAGCAACCGTCGGCAGAAACCTTGGGGCACGCGAACGGCCTGCAACCAGAGGTGCCCGCCGCCAAGCACCCAGCGCCGCAGCGCCTGCATCTGCAGGGTTGAAAGCCGGGCGTGCTGCGCCCCCATTACAACCGCTTTTACCCCATCCCACCCCTGAGGCACCGGCGGCAGGTTATTGGCCGATGCATATACCGCGCCGCCTTTAAGCCCCTGTTCGGTAAGCATGGCCGACACCAACGCAGGTGTCTGGTTGTCGGCAGCACCGATGATGGCAACCGTCGGTTGGGCATTTTTTTCAACCATCAACAGCCCGACCTGGCGCGAATACACAACTTCGCGCCCAGCTTGGCGGCCAAGCAGCAAGGTATGGACACCCACGCTTGGGGCACTGCGGTTCAAATGCGAGAGTTCACACGGCACCCATACACGCCGCGAGCAGTGCGCAGGCACCCATACCCAAGCACCAAACTGGCGGTTGGGCGATGCATCAAAACTGCTTACCACCAGAAAGCGCCGCGCCGATTTTGTGGGGTTAAAAACCACGCTTGAACATAATGTCCAACGCCCCTGCCTGACGCCCACCATCCGAGCCGTTGCACCGCTTGCGTGCGGCAACGCCGCCCATGCGTTTGTCTGCGGCATTTGCCCAAGCAAGACCGCCAATACCAAAGATACCATCCACCGCAGCAAATTTTGTACACCTTGGCTTTGCTGGCGTCTAAGCATTGTACGATCCACAATATTGCACTGCTTGCCGCATGCCCGAATGGCATCCAACCTCATCACCACCCGCCGGGTGTTTGAATAATAGTCGCCACCACACAAACTGCAAGGTATTTTTTTGGCTTCTTCGCTTGGACGCGGCCAATAGTATCTCAGTGCACCCGCACCCGGCTATAGCGGCAGCAATTCAAACAGCGCCGCCTCCGGCGCTGCAAACATGCGAAATGGAGCGGTATAGCCCAACCCACAACTCACATACATGATGCGGTCGCCCCGCCCAATTGCCCGCGAGCTTGCAGAACGCTGCTCATCGCGGCCGCTGCTTAACTCCGACACTTCGCCGCCCGCCGCGTCAAGCTTAAACATACCCCGCAACCAATTCCGGTGCTGCATCGGCACATACATCGGCCCCAGCAGCGGAACATGAACCTGCCCGCCATGGCTGTGGCCGCAAAGCATCCACTGCCATTGAAAATCGCCCACCTGCGTCAGGGCATCAGGGTTATGTTCCAGACAAATGCCCACCGCATTCGCAGGCGCTTGCGCAAAGGCTGCCGCAGGGTTAAACCCCGGCGACCAGAAATCGTCAATGCCCACCAGCCAAAGTTCATCATCACCGCGCTTAATACAGCTTGCCTGGTTCAGCAGCAATTGCACCTGGCTTTGAGCCAACAACGCACGAAGTCGCCTGTGAATGGCCCTGCGGGCCGAACGGGCGCCGGTATACCTGGATGAGTATTCGTTGTAATCGTGATTGCCCAATGTTGTCAGCACGCCGTCGGGAGCCTTCAACAACGGCAGAAGCTCAGCAAGCAGACCCGGCGAATCTGGATGGTAATGAATTAAATCGCCGGTTATTACAATCAGGTCAGGCTCAAGCGCCATGCACTGTTTTATAACTCGCTTAAGATATTTTTGCCGCGTGCGCCCGGTGTGCAAATCGGTCAGGTGCAACATGCGGTATCCGCGAAAAGCCTCGCCGATTCCGCGCAATGGCATGGCGTACCGCTTAATTTGGCACCGATACGGCGCCATAAACCGTGGCCACACAAGTGCCGTCAGCCCAACCGCGCCAGCCCCCCGCACCAGCGAACGCACCCAGCGGCGGTGCAGCATGGCACGCTCCAGCGGACGGTGTCGCATGGCGGCGGCGATGGCGGGTTGCGGACGAAGCTCATTCATACTTTTTAGTGATCGCTAAGTTTGGGATCCCAGGCTTGCATAATGACCACCGAACGCACCGGTAAGCCGTCGCGATAACGCGGGATAAAAGTATCAAGCAGCATCGCCAGGCGCGATGCCACATCCACCGATTTATGCCCACTGGAACGCAGAATGGTGGCCGAAATAACGCGGCCATCCTTGCCAATAACCAGACGCACAACCGGTGGCTTGGGCATGTCAATCTGATACTTCAACGACAGCATCGGCATGTGCCAGTCTTTCATCACCGGGCTGGGCGTATTGGCTGCGGAAGCTCCCCGCCCGCGAGCCCATCCGTGCACATGCCCGCGTCCCAAAAAGGCCACGCCTGGCTTGAGCAGTCCTTGCGGATGATACACCGGTTGCGAATCATCGCTACTGGATGTTGCGCCGGATGCACCGCCTTGAATGATATGAATCTTGTCGCCCTTGGCATAAACACCGGGTGTTGGTGCCGGCTTGAGATACACCCGGTGCGGCTTCGCCGCAGGAAGTTTTGGCGGAGCGAAGGCGGGAGTCCAAAGCGGCGTCGGCAACAGCGGCGGCGCGGTGGCCGCAGCCAGCGACTGATTAAGCTTTTGTTGTGCGGCGTGAGCACGGCTGGCCAGCGCGGCGTTGGGCAGGCCTGGCGGCTTGGGCATCCGCGATGGGGCTTTGGCAACCGAACGGACGGTTTGCGGATGCACAAAACCCGTTGGCCCTTGAATGCCGCCAATGGCGGTCGCGCGATCATCCACCGCCACCGATGCCGATACCCCTTGCCACGGAAGAAGCTTCGGCCGATAGTGCCACAGCGCATACAGGCCGACGACCATGGTCGCCTCAATCACTAGAGCCAGCGCCACCGCCACAAGCGAACTTATTGACACTACACCGCCGGGGCGCAGCACAAATATTTTGCGGGTTTCACTGGTCTGGGCAAGTTCGTCGAAATCTTGTGCTGAAAGCTCGGTAGCCCTTGGCACCAAAGGGTCTACCATCTGGGCACGCGGCCCGCTAGCAGATACATCATCGGGTGCGGTTTGATTCGGCTCGGTGGATGCCGAATTAGATTCTTCGGCGGCTTCAATCGGCGAACCAGCGTCAGCGCCGGCTACGCCAGCCGCCTCCACCGCAGGCAAGGGACTGGTTCTGAAACGGTCTGAAATCATCATGCCATCTCAACCACTTGCTCTACAAGGCCCCGCGGCCGCAAACCGATACCTGCCGAGCGCCCGGCCGCCGTTAAATAATCTTTACTATCTCATAACGCCGCTCGCCGCGCGGCAGGCTGACGCGTACGGTTTGCCCCACACGCGCACGCATGAGCGCTTCACCCAATGGGCTGCGGGCCGATACGTCCATGATGTCGCTGTCGGCGTCGAAGGCGCCCTTGCCCACCTCGCCCACAAGGTGAAATGTTTCTTTTTGGCCGGTTTTAACGTCGCGCACCTCCACGGTGCTGCCCAAAAACACCATGCCTTCCGGTATATCCGCCGGGTCTACAACCGATGCGGCCCGCAGCCGCAACTCCAGGTCTTTAATGCGGGCTTCCAGCAGCGACATTTCTTCGCGCGCGGCATGGTAGTCGGCATTTTCACGCAAATCACCCTTTTCACGGGCTTCGGCAATGCGCGCGGCTATTTGCGGGCGCATATCAATCATGTCTTTTAGTTGCTGATCAAGCTTGGCTTTTTCTTCTTTGGTTAAAAGTTGCACTTCCATTGATGCCTTATACCTGTTTATAAACTCCGCATTACTAAAACACACGACGGCCTGCAAGGTTGCCGCAGCCCGCCACCGGTTAAAACCCCTTATGGTTAACCAAGGCCTAAAAAGTCTTTCATGTGCTGATCGTAAACATCCTGGGCAGCCGGTTCCGTAAGGTTAAGCCGCAGTTCGTTGATAACCTTCGTGCCCTGGCGAATCCAAAGCTGAAAGCACGCATTGCATACACTGGCGTAAATCTGTTCGCCCAACGCCCCGCTGAACGGTCGCTCTTTCATCTTTGCCGCAATGCGTCCACAGCGCCGACATTGAATATTACCCGCAGCTGAGAGTTCCGGCGTCAGGGTCTCCTGTACGGCCACGGGCACAACTGCGCCGAGTTGTTTCAGCATGTCTGCCATTTCGTTGCGCGGCAGCATATCGCCGCGCTCCTCAGCCACCTTATAGCCGCGCGTCAGCGTATCAATGGCGCTGTCGCGGTCGCCTACAGCTATTTGCGACTTGGCCAACAGCGCATACGCAGGCGAAAGACCTTTATTCAGCGACACCGCCTGCATCAGCGCCGGCAATGCCTCACGAGCCTGCCCAGCATCCAAAAGGGCTTTGCCCAGTGAAAAAAAAGCCAGGTCATTCTGCGGGTCGGCCAGAACCATATTACGAAACCGCTCGATTTTATCTGTTTCTTGCATGCTATCCTTTAAATACAATGCCCTGTTTAGTGTAACCGACCTGCAGGCCAGCCACCAAAGCCACCATGGCGCTTAGTCCCACAAAGGACAAAACGACACACCGCCGGTTGTCGCGGCTTAATTGCCAAAGCAACCGTGCTGGTCAATTATTCAGCTACCGACAACGCCCCCCACTTTAATACCCAGAGGGATGGTTTTGTACGCCGCCGCCTCTTCAGGCGTGATTTTATGCTGGCGATGCGCAAATACGGCGGGCTGTCGCGGCTGAAGGTCGGGAGCGCCCGGCCCGTCGTGCCTCTGCAGCACGGTGTAATATTGATTGCGCTGGGCGGGTATCCAGCCGCTATCGCGGATTAGCCGGCATATCTGCGCCTCATTCACCCGGTGCGTTGTGCCGGCACTGCTCACAACGTTTTCCTCCATCATAATGCTGCCCATGTCGTTGGCGCCGAAAAACAGCGCCAACTGGCCGATCTTGGCTCCCATGGTAACCCAACTGCTTTGCATGTTCTGAAAATTATCCAGATAAAGCCGGGCCAATGCCAGCATACGCAGATATTCGCTCGCGTCCGCAAGACGCACCGTGCGCCCCTCGTCAAACTCAAACGGCTGGCCGGCATCGGGGTTCCATTTTCGCTTTTTATCGAGCGGCGTATTGTCCGGCTGATAGGGCCAGTGAATAAACGCCGTGTAGTGCGCCGGCGCGTGAGCCAGAGACCAATCTTGTCGCTGGCGCAATCGCGATAGATGATCCACCCGGTCTTCAATAGTTTCGATGTGACCAATCAACATGGTGGCGCTGGTGTGCATTCCCAGCTTGTGTGCTTCAGTCATGACATCCAGCCATTGTTCGCCCGTACATTTACCCGGGCCAATGCGCAGACGCACCCGGTCGGCGAATATTTCTCCGCCGCCCCCGGGCACAGTGGCCAGGCCCCAATCCTTAAACATGCGGAGCAATTCGCTCACCGGCAGGCGAAAAAATCGCGCAAATTCGACAAATTCCGGCGGGCTGAACGCATGAATATGCACTTGCGGAAACCTGTCGCGGATGCTCCTAAGCAGTCCCTGGTAGTAGCTTAGCGGCAGGTCCGGGTTCATGCCGCCCTGCATCAATATTTGCGTCCCGCCGATAGCCACAAGCTCCGCAATTTTTTCGTGGATCGTCTCATAGCCCAATGCATAGGCGTCCGGAGCCTGCGGATCGTTCCGCTTAAATGCGCAGAAAGTGCATCGCGCCGTGCAGATATTGGTGTAGTTGATATTGCGGTCTATGACATAGGTGCGATAGTCCTGTGGATGAAGACGCTGCACCACGCCAAAAGCCCAGTTGCCGAGCTGCGTAAGCGGGGCCTGATGGTACAACTCCAGAAACTGCTCATCCGTCAGTCTGGCCTCGCCCGATACCACGGCGGCAATATCAAAGCTTGGCGTGTAGGTCGCGGGTAGGTTTGACTGCCGGGTTAAATCTTCTGTAAGCTTGCGAATCATCATCGTTCCAAATAAACATGGCCCTGCGGCCAAAAGCCCCAAGCTCGTTCACCTTTCAACGGGCCTTATCATAAGGTTTTAATGCCTTCGCTCGCAATGGCATGGAGTCTGGCGCAGAATTGTTGCCAAGCAATCAAAACCCGGCGAAACTATCTTCGCAGGTACGGCCGCAGGGGCGTGGCCATTTTTCCGGACGGCTCTGGGGGCGTCCCGAACGCATTCGGGATTCCCACCCGCCTTTATCCAGAAAACAGCGTTGCCCTGACCACGATTGGACCATATTTTTGGGAGTTTTGAAGCTCGCACGAAAAAATTGCCGCGCCCGGCCACAACCATGCAAAACGCAAGGATTTACCCAATGATAGATACGCACCACCACTTCTGGCGATACAACCCTACCGAGTACGGATGGATTTCCGATGCGATGTCCACCATCCGTCGCGACTTTTTACCCGCCGATTTGCATACTGAAATCCTCGCAGCCGGCGTAAACAGCGTTATAAGCGTACAGGCCCGACAATGCCTGGCGGAAACAAAATGGCTGCTGGACTTTGCCTCCCGCTATAAGTTTATCAGTGCCGTCGTCGGATGGGTTCCGCTTATCAGCCCCGATGTTGAGAGCCTGCTGCCTGAGCTTACCGCCGAACCCAAACTCCGAAGCGTACGCCATGTGCTTCACGACGAACCCGACGACAACTACATGCTTCGTGACGATTTCAACCGCGGTATCAGCGTCTTGGCACGGTACGATCTGGCTTACGACATCCTCATTTTTGCCAGGCACCTGCCGCAGACGATTACTCTGGTAGACCGCCATCCCAATCAAATCTTTATTCTTGATCACATCGCCAAGCCCGATATTCGCGCCGGCAAGCTCGAACCCTGGCGAACCGAACTGCGCGAACTGGCGCGCCGCCCCAACGTTT
>JAJXZA010000332.1 GCA_021780285.1 Planctomycetota bacterium | reverse complement strand
CGGAACTCGGCGGCGCGCTGGAGTATTTGCTGCTGGCTTGAATACCTTTCGCGACATTGCCAGAACCCGTAGGCCCAACGCGGAAGCATTGGCGCTGCGCCGGTAAGGCTTCGATAAGACCTGATCACGTCACCAGGCGTCGGTCCCGCGAAGAAGTAATAGTCAATCGCATTGCCCGTACCAGCGCGAAAGACGGTTTTGTGGCCGCGCAGCCGTTGCCAGAGCGTGGTTCCGCCGCCGCCGCCGACAATGGCCAGATGGTAGGGTCGTCCGGCGATTAACCTGACTTTGGCCGAAATGGTATAAGGAACCCACATGTTCTGAATGTCGGCGATCAGATGGCCATTGAGCTTAATACCAATTTCTCCGGCGCGATCGCCGCCGCGAACCATAAACACGTAGGTACCGGTTTTTAAGGGCTTAAAAGTGCCCTCCTTCTTTGGGTTGAGGGAGACTGGCCGATCCACTGGATTAAATTCGGTCAGCGATGCGTTGTTCCACATAATGCCGTATCCTTTGCTGGAAACCAGCAAAGGCACAGCACACTGGGTATTCAATTGGCGCAGTTCGATGGGCATACCGCGGCGGTTCCACAGCCCGTCCTGGGTTTGTGCCAGGCCCAAGATTACTTCATGGGCTGCCGCCTTAAACGTCTGCTGGGGATCGGGGCCGGCACCATGACCATCCGGTTGTACAAAGCAATGCCCGCCTGTGCTCGGCTCGGCAAGCAGCGCTGCGCCGTGAAGTCCGAGAAAGCTCACGGCGCCTTGGGCGCGGCTGATGCGCACGGTCATGCCCGTGGTTTGCAGAATAACATTTTCTGAATTGGAGTTATTTTTCACCGCAACGGCGGCGCCCTTTTGGCGTACAACAAAGTTCTGCAGTTTTGGCGTGACACCCGGTGGGCTGAATACCACCCGCACGACCCGCGGCGTTACAAAGGTAAAATGCAGGGTGCCGCTGGTTTCGTTAACCGTGGCTTTCGATGCTTGAACCTCGAATGATGTTACCGCGGCCCCCGAGGGTAAAGCGGACGCACAGCGTATTCCAGTGCCAAGCACGCTAAGCACAAAAAATATTGCGGCCCCCCGCCGGGCCTGAGAAATATCCGATTTTACGAACAAGCTAAAAAGACACATCATACTTTACCGCCATCCTACCATTTTCAAGGCCGTTGTTAGGGCGCTTGATTTGAAAATCTCAACAAATCCAAATTTTTATCAGGTATTCCAATTATGCATCATTCGAGTTAACCTTGTCAATGTGCTGGAGGGGCGTATGAGTCGAATCATTTATAATACAACGGCCGTCACGGGCATCGCCATCGTAGGCAAAATGGAGTTTTGTTAATCATGCGTTCGGCTACGCCTGCCGCGCCGCGGCAACAAATGCCCGCATGGCGGCAATATCTTTTTCGCCGGGCACCCCGGCTTCTATGCCGCTGGAAACATCCACACCCCACGGCCGGGCTGTGGCCACGGCTGCGGCTACATTGCCCGGGTTAAGGCCGCCGGCAAGAATCAGCGGCGGCAGGCCCGTAAGCTCGCCTTGTTGCCGGGCGTCGGCAATCCACTGCCAGTTAAAGCTTTCGCCGGTGCCGCCGTGGGCGGCGGCCGAATGGCTGTCAAGCAGAATTGCCGCGGGTGAAAAGTCCAAGCCGGCAACAGTTTGCCGGAGTGCGGCCAGTTGCCCGCGCTCGGCCACACGAATCACGGGCCAAAAATGGCAGCCCTGTCGCACCAGCGAGTCAACGCCTAGCAAGCCAGCCTGCACAGGTAAGCTGTAAAGTTGAAACGTCGTAACGCCCAACGTCCCAAACACCTGCTGCATGGTGGTTTCACCGGGTTTTGGCGAAGCGGATACCAATGCCACCGCCTTACATGGCGAGCCGAGGGTCGCAATGATATGTGCACCGTCCGCCAGCGATATTTGCCGCGGCCCGGCGAAAAAGTTCAGGCCGATGGCGTCTGCGCCGGCGGCAACTGCGGCGACGGCATCCGCCGGCCTGCGGAAGCCGCACATTTTGATAAAAACTTTGCTGGTTTGCTTAACCTGATTCATGCGGGCATTCTACCGCAGCGCATCATTCAATCAAAAAATCGGAAGCGCACAATCTGCACGATGGCTGATATCGCATCGCGCCAGCCGATCTTTTTGCCTTCTTCATAGGTGCGGCCGCTGTAGGCAACGCCGACTTCATAAATGCGGGCCTTATGCCCGTTGATGCGCAGCCGCGCCAGCTTGGCGGTAAGCTCCGGCTCTACGCCGAAGCGCGGGCTTTTGATGCGTATTTGCGTGTACACCGGCCGCGAAAACACTTTGTAGCAAACTTCCATATCGGTAAGGTTGAGATTGGTGAGCATGTTGCTCAGCGTGGTGAGCATATTGTTGGCCACCTGGTGCCAGAAGTACATGACGCGGTGCGGCTCGCCGATAAAGCGGCTGCCGAAAACCGCATCGGCTTTACCGGCCAGCAGCGGGGCGAGCAGCTTGGGGTAATCGGCGGGGTCGTATTCCAAATCGGCATCTTGAATAAGCAGCCAGTCGCCGCGCGCCTTGGCCCAGGCGTCGCGCAGGGCAAAGCCTTTGCCTTCGTTGACGGTTTTATTAATCAGCACAAACTGAGCCTGCGGAAATTGCTCGGGCAGACGCTGCATCACCTGCCAGGTGTTATCGCTTGATGCGTCGTTGACCATGATGATTTCGCGCTCAAGCCCACCCGGCAGCGGCTGGTTTACCACGGCCGCTACAACCGTCGGCAAAAAGTGCTCTTCGTTATAGACCGGTATGACAATAGAAAGCAGCTTGCCCGCCGGTGGCACACCGCCGGCGATTGGCACTGTATGGCTTGCTGCATCTGACATAAAAACGTGTCTCCGAGTGTGCCGCGGCGCACGCACGTACGCCGCAGAGGCCAACAGCGGCCCAAAGCGGCATTGAACCCGAAAGCCAGCGCAACCGCAACGCCCTTAAGCCTCGTTTTAAGCCAAACGAACCACCACTGCCGCGGTTGCGGTGCGTGTTGTATACGTTAAACCTGCGTTGTGTAACAGCCGCTCTAACGGCTCAGTGCAGTACTACCGGCACCAGGAACGCAGCGCCGTCATGGCTCAAAAATGCGCCTACAGCAGCTTTATTTTGTTGAGCTTCATTCGCCGCGCGTGGCAGCCGCAGCGGCTGTTGCTCAGCACGTTGCGCCGTGCGATGCGGTTAAGGAGCCACGCGGCCGGCTTGGCGAAGCGGTGCACCCAATCGCCAAGTCCGCGGTTGGGACTGGTGTATGTGGGGCATGCCCGGCATACGCCGTGGCTGGGCCGGCCGCCGTAAAGGCCAAGCCGACAGCAACCGCCCCCGGCGATGCCACAATCGTGCCAATGTCGGCAGTCAGTCTGCAATCTGTTCATGCAATCTCCACGGTGGGCCGCGGGTCGCACCCGCCGGTGCGTGTATATATGCCCGAGAATCCGCCGCCGGTTCTGCTGCCTTGCCAAACAATTTGACCCGCGTTCTGGCCGGTTTGGCACGTGAGAGTCAGCGTAAATACTCCGGTGCTGCTGTTATACGCCACCGTGGGCAGGCCGGGCGGGTTGAACTGCCACATGCGCTGATGATTAAACGAACAGTCAAAACAAAATGGATTGCTGCCGAAGGTGGCGCCATTAAAACACTGGGCCGCGGAATATTGGCACGTAGCGGCATCAAAATATTGAAAGGTGCCGTCCCATACGCAGTCGCCGGCGATTGCCGCCATACAGTTGCCGCAGCCGGCAAAGTAAGAATCGTCGTAATCCAAAATGGCAATGGCGCTGGGCGCCCCGACGCATGGGTTGGAGGCTGTGGCGCAGCAGCATGCATCGCCGCTGCCGGCGAGAATCACGCGGCCCTGCGCATCAAGCGGCTGCTGGGCGGTGGTGCTTAGTTGTACATTCGGGCCGGCCATTGGCTCTTCCTGTTAGGTGCGTCAACTGCAGGCCGTGGTGGCGGGCGTCTCGCCGGCATCCCACAGGCGCAGCGTGCCGACAGCATCAAAAAACGCCAGGCCAAAGCCGCTGCCGGTAAGCATCGAACCGTTGGGCCTCGGCCGGGCGACCGCTACGCCAGTGCCCAGCGTCACGCTGCCATCAATTGTTTTGACCGTGTATGTCCAA
>JAJXZA010000181.1 GCA_021780285.1 Planctomycetota bacterium | reverse complement strand
ACCTGCATCTTGAAGCTCACACTATACCGCTTGATGATACGTTCACGCATCCTGAACTCCTCAAATTCACCAAATGCACCCTTGAGGAGCGCCAACCTATATCAGGACGAGACACAACCATCGGAACTCTAATGTTACCTATTCTACTCCTCTCGCGGCCCGCCGGCCGCGCTAAGCTTGCCCTCATGCGCCAACAACTTGGCATCGTGCTGCTGCTCAACTTGAATCATTTGAAGGTAGTGCTACAGAGCCGCCAGACGAGCCTTAGGCCGGCCATCGCCGCTTGCAGTGTATACAAACGTTCCTGTAAAAGCATAGCGGTCGGACGCTTGCCTGAATGGCCCGATGCCGCCTGCATTTGCTCCTGCTGGGCCAGAATCAGCTGGGCCAGCGGCGGCAGCGATGTCGGTGGTGGGGCGATCGTATCGCTGCGAAGCGGATATCCCCGGCCATTGACCGTCATTTGGCAGTGGAACATGCTATGCAAGTTGGTCCAGTGATTGATAGTCCATCGTCAATGGCCGCAGGGTGCCGGCGCTGCGCCTTGCCAAGTGCGGCCAAATGCCGATGATGATGATTGGTTCGGGCTCGCCTTGGTGCGTCCGATAGTGAACGAGCGTTTTTGATACTTGGAGCCACATGATGCACATGACAATTTTGCAAGCCATTCTGCTGGGTATGCTGCAGGGCGTTTCGGAGCTTTTTCCGGTCAGCAGCCTTGGACATATTATTGTGCTTAAAGCCATGCTACACTGGCATTTCAGTTCGCATAATAAAAACTTTCTGTCGTTTGTGGTGGCCTTGCACCTGGCCACGGCCACGGCGCTCGTGTTGTATTTTTGGAAGCAGTGGAAAGTTGTGTTTATGGCGTACATCGGCTCGCTGCACCGCAGAAAACTGGTATATGATGATGCAAGCAAATTTGCCTGGCTGCTGGTGGCCGGCACTATTGTGGTGGGGCTGGTAGGGCTGGTGTTTGAAAAGAAGTTCAAGCTTTTTTTTGAGAACCCGCATTATTACTGGCTTGTGGCGGTATTTTTAATTATCAACGGCGGCGTGATGTTTTTGGGCGATTACATAAAAAAGCGGGCCTTGGCCGCCGCGCAAACCAAGCAGCAAAAACGCACCGAAGAGTTAACCTTTCCACAGGGGGCATTGGTGGGCGCGGCGCAGACCTTTGCGCTGTTTCCCGGAATTTCGCGCAGCGGCGTGGCGATTGTGGGCGGCGTGTTGGCCGGCCTTACTTACGAAGAAGCCTGTCGCTTTGCGTTTATGCTGGCCACGCCGGTGATTGCCGCTGCCGGGTTGCTTAAGGTGCCGACACTCTTTAAGCCCGAGGCGCGGCATATTCTGCATTTGACCATTCCCGCGGCTGTGGCTGCGGGTATTTGTGCATATTTGAGTACGGCGTTTTTGATGAAATATTTTGAGAAGCGCCGCCTCACGCCCTTTGCTGTTTACTGCGTGGCGTTGGGCGTTGTGGCACTGATTATGCTGCGGCCATAACGGCGGCCGCAGGGGTGGGCATCGGCCGTACGAGCCATGCGGTACGAAAAAATTGCTGCAAAAACGTGGGTATTCACGCGCCATGGATGGTGCGGTTGATACGGCGCGATGCGCTTCGGCTGCTGCGTCAGAGCTGGTGTACCGGCTTGACATCTCGATCATATAGTTTATTATTAAACTAAAATTGGCGGGTACAGGTGTGCTCTCCTCTGCATTGGTTGTTTTTGAGGAGTTTGACGATGAAATGGGTTGTATTGCTTGGGCGGTTGTTTTTTGCGGCGATATTTTTGCTGGCAGCGCCGGAGCATTTTACCAACAATACGGTGCATTATGCCGCGGCCCAGGGTGTGCCGCTGGCAAAGATTGCCGTGCCGTTGTCGGGCGTCATAGCTTTGGCCGGTGCGGCGAGCATTGTGTTGGGGTTTAGGGCGAAGATTGGCGGGTGGCTGCTGGTGTTGTTTTTGGTGCCGGTAACGTTGATGATGCACAACTTTTGGGCGGACAAAAATGCCCAAATGGCGATGGTGCAGCAGATTATGTTCATGAAAAACCTTTCAATGTTGGGCGGGGCTATGATGATTGCCTATTTTGGATCGGGCCCCTTGAGTGTGGACAACCTGCTTAAGAAGCGGCCGGCTGCGAAAGCGTCATGAACCTTCGGTGGATTTGACAAGTGCCGGTCAACAGCCTAATTTAAAAGCTGCTTCGCCCCCATCGTCTAGAGGCCTAGGACAGCAGATTCTCAGTCTGCATACACCGGTTCGAATCCGGTTGGGGGTAGTGCTCACCAGAGCCTTGATAACAACGGTTTTCGTCAATGTTTACAGGCTTTTGCTCACCATGAGCCATTGCCAAGGCTGAACCGCCGCTAATGCCCTGTTGCGCACAAAAGCGCACCGAAAAGCGGGAGTTTTGGTGCATTAGTGGTGCATGAAAAATGGCATCATCCGTGCCAGTCTTAACCGCTTGGTGCAGAACCGGCATAACCACGTTATCCAGCCGAGAGCCAACGTCCGCCAGTCCCAACACGCCATACACGTTGGCCGTCAGGCTTGGTGTGCTATGACGTGCCAATTGCTGGACTACTTTCATGGAAAGGCCGGCCTTAATCCACTTCTGAATTGCTGTATGCCGCAACTGGTGGAAGTGAATATCTTCGCTTAAGCCGGCAGCCCTTAGGTCGCGGCGGAAAGTTCCGATATGCCGGTCAGTACCGATACGCGGGATTGTCTTAAACACTTTGGCATCAGGATGAGCCATTACGCCCTTACAGAGTTCCACAAGGTCAGGATGTAGCGGCAACTGGTCAGCCTTGCCGTTCTTTGTTTGCTCGGCCCGCAGTTGAATGTAGGGGGGTATGGCGTCGGCATGAATATCGCCCCAGCGAAGTTCAGCCAGTTCACTACGGCGTAGGCCAGTCAAGATAGCGAACATGTAAACCATACGGCGGTCTTGCGGTGCGGCATTGAGCAGCTTGGCAATTTCATCATCCGACAAGGCGCGTTGTGCTTTGCGTGATTCTCTAACCTTGCTGATACCCAGCAGCGGGTCGCTTTGCAGGCGGCCGCGCTTAATGCACCAGTGCACAAAAGCCTTAATCGCCGATGTATAGCGGTTGATTGTCGCTTCAGCCACCGATGCAGCCTTGAGTTCCGCAACGACCTTGGCCACGCGGTCGGATGTAATATCCGGCAGGCGCTTCCACTGGCCGATGTTTACCATACGCTCCAGTTGCGACTTAACTAATTGCTGGTGGCGGGCATCCAGTTCTTGGCGTGCGGGGTCGGCGTGAAACTCGGCAAGGTGTTCGCTCAAGGGACGGCGTGCATGTTCCATATCGGTGGTTAGCAAGCCTTGTTGCCGGCGGTCGGCATCTTTCTGGAGTTTAGCCAGTTGCTCAACGCTTGCGGCCTTATCCGTGCAAAGCACCACGCTTTGCCAGCGGCCCGGAGCCACGCGAATTTTGCCATACCATGACGCGGTTTTGGTTCTACGCCCG
Source organism: Planctomycetota bacterium (assembly GCA_021780285.1). Classification (GTDB taxonomy): domain Bacteria; phylum Planctomycetota; class Phycisphaerae; order WQYP01; family WQYP01; genus JABEVB01. The sequence continues at coordinate 650 of JAJXZA010000181.1, read as the reverse complement.
TCGGCAGTCTTAATTGTTCGCTTGAATACTTTCATGGTATCAGCCCTTTCGCTCAACAAGTTCCAAGTTCAATCGCTCGGCAATCTTGCCGCCGATATCCAATCGCAACGTGGTTTCGCCGGTCATAAATCGGTCAATGCTTCGCGGACAAACGCCGGTATCCGTGCCGATTCGGTAATGGGATAGGCCGCTTGCGCGTATCGCCGACTTCAACGCCTTTTCAATCTTTGTATCCATGCGGTTTATTATCCTATGTCGCCATTACCTTGTCAAGCGTCAAATAAAAAGTTTCGCCACGGTCAACAGCGGTTGCACCTTGTCGCTTGCCATGAGCATGGCCAAGGCCGGCATCAGGCTAAGGCGTTTAGGTGGTTCGGCCATCCGGCGGACAATGGCTTGCGGCATCAGCCGTAGACACTGGCGGCAGATAAAGTGTTCGCCAAGTTTTGTGCCATGCCGCCAGCAGGCCGGCTTATGGCATCGCCGGCAACAGTCAAGGGTTGGCGTCAGGCAGTCTTTACAAAGCATATTTCGCCCCTTTCGTAGCTTGGAGCCATATTTTCGTCTACACGGCTTCATTAAACGCCGTTTGCGGGCCGTTTGGGACTTCGGACGGCTGGATAGTCGCCTTAAGGCCCGGCGTTGCGGCC
>JAJXZA010000374.1 GCA_021780285.1 Planctomycetota bacterium | reverse complement strand
AGAAATAAAGGTAAATAATCGGATGTTGCCGGCCATCCGAGTAAAAAATGCGCCCAAATCGGTCGCATACGGTCAGGAACCCTCATTTATTGCCTAATTTCGCCACTTTGGCCCGTGAACGGTTACCGATCCGGTGACCGCACACAAGCGGGCGATGTTGCCTACGTTTTGCGGTATTTCAGGCTCCACCAGGGCGATTTTAAGATGGTGCGCCGGCGGCAAAGTCAGCGAATCAGTCATGGGGCGTTGTGTCCTGCGTTGTACGGCTTTGAACGCCAACCACCACCGTGCCGGCAAGCACATCGCCAAGGCGGCGGCGGTCTACACTTAAAATGACAAACAGAAGCAGCGCCGGCGCTAATAGCTCGGGTATACGCACCAGATTGCGAATGACCACCGCAAGAAATCCGGGCGGTTTGCCGTCGAGATCCACCACCTTCATGCCCAGCAGAACTTTGCCGACCGAACGCGCAAAGAGCCATTCCGCAAGCGTGAGGTAACCGAGGTAGGCGCCGAGCATCCAGAGCAGACGATAATCGTGCAGGAGCAGTTCGGGGGAGACAAGGGCTTGCATCGCCTGATGACCGAGTTGTTGCCAGGCGTCGGCATGCACCATGCCTGTCGCAACGCCAATGGCAATAAGCGGAATGGAAACATCTATGAGCGCCGCCAACATTCGAGCGGTGAGGGGAGCAGGCACCAGACCGCCTGCCAGCCAGGCTCGATTGCCCGGCTGGTTGCGATGCCAAAGCGACAGCGCCAGCAGCAGAGCTAAAATGATGATGAAAAAATGTTCAAATGTTGTTGAATCGTTGGTGGCAGCGGGTGCGGCGGTAATTTGTTTCAGGTTTGAGAGCACGCGCCCATGGCGGTCGAAGGCCAATTCAAACAGCTTGCCATCGGTGGTGTTGAATGCCAGGCCAATCGCGTTGCCATCGGGCGCCAGCGCGAGCGAGGTTTGGACATTTATTCCGACGCTTTTGGGCCCCAGGGCAACCGGTGTAAAGGTTGTATTTATGAATTCGGGTTTTGATGTTGCCAGCTGGCTGCCCTGAATAATAACTTCGTGGCCGGCATGGGGAGCCACCCACAACAGCATGAGCCTGCCCTCCACCTGCAGAGCACAGAGTTTGGCAACAGGACCGGTCAGGTGAATCGGCTCTGGCAACTGCCAAGATGCGGTATCGGTAGATGTGAGAATGGACGCCACTGAAACGCTGGTGATACCAGACACTGCGCTGGTGGATGGCGATGCGGATACCCAAATAACCCATAGCCGCCCGGCGGCATAAACAATCGAGGGCGAGGCTCCTTGGGCAATGGAGTCTGCAAGGGAGGGTGGCATGGGCGCGAGCGGTTGCCACTGCACGCCATCAAATCGCCAGACTGCGGCACTGCTGCCGCCAGCGCGCGGGGATTTGGACGAGCTGCTGACCGTCTGGGAAGGCTCAATGGTGAGCGCGAAGATGCCACTCTGAGAACCAACGACCGCCGTGGGCGCAAGATGGCCGGGCAAGTCGGGCATAAACTTCTGCTGGTCAGCGTTGTATGCCCACACCTGGCCGGTCGAAAAGAATGCGTAAATTGTAGAGGCCTCGTGATCGAGATCGTCCTGGCCGGCGATTGCCGCAAGGCCTACCGGCGAACCATACAAGGGCTGAGGGGTGATGTCGCGCCAGGCAGTAGAGCTTTTGCCCTGCTGGTTGACGGGGTGTTGCAGCAGGATGAAACCCGTTTTTCCGGGCATTTGCGCCAGTTTGGTTGGCAGCGAGAGCCAGAGACTCGCCCGGCCATCACCGGCCATTAAAAGACTTGGCGGAGCCTGTGCGGTGGGTGCGGCTCCATGCGCCAAGCGGGCGTTGCCGCAGAGCAGAGAGGCAAAAACCAAAAATACCAAACGCACCAGGTAACCGGGTTTTATCATGGCTGCTATTGTAGAAGCATCGGCGCGGTATGGCCAATGAGCAGCGGCTGCTGGCGGGCGGCAATTATTGGCTTGTTGATACGGCTTAACTTGTTAAAAGTCCGGCGAGCCTTACTGGGCGAGCGCAAGGCCGTGCGGCAGAATGGACGCCAGCGTGGTGGGGAGTTCGCAGATGCTGCGGATGACAAAATCGGCGCCATGATGGTTTTTTTGGCGCGGCACATGATCGGCGGGAGCTTTCCAGACTGATTGCATGCCGGCACGGCGTGCGCCGCGGATGTCTTTGGCGGGCAAATCGCCGACAAAAACCGCATGTGACGGCACCACATTGAGTTGACGCAGCGCCAGATGAAAAATCTCGGGGTGCGGCTTGCGAATGGTGGTTTCAGATGAATACACCCGTACCGGAAAGTAAGCCAGGAGGTGCTCGCGTTCAAGGTGGCGATCAAGGCAGTGCCCCGGCACACAGGTATTTGACACGATAGCCATTTTGATGCCCGCGTCCGCAAGTTTTCGCAGAGTGGCGGGGGTTTTGGCATCTACGGAGGTTTGCTTTAGCACCGGCTGGTACCAGCGCCATGCCAGAGCGCGGGTTTCAAATGGATGCAGTTCTATTCCAAAACCTTTAAGCACGCGATTCATGACCGTCATGGCGTTAAAGTCGCGACGGCGGATGTTGGCCCATATGTAGCCCCGCCGATACGCTCGCAAATTAGCCTGCAGGTACACCTCGTAGGATGGCACGTCGGTGTGAAGCCCTTTGAGGTAGCTGTAGCTGTCACGGGCGCCCTTTTCAAAAAGCTCGCGGGGCTGCAAGTCGCCATAGTTCAGCAACGTATAGGCAAGATCAAATAATACAGCCTCAACCATTGCAATCCTTCCGATACAGGCCCGCGCCAGCGGCGGGCATTAAGAATGACGAATGCAATTTACCAGATGCACCAGCGAACTGCGCTGGTGAAGCGCAAAATAATATTCCCGCCACCGGGCTGCGGCCTGCTCCTTTTGGCTAAGCTCGGCCATGCGCAACTGCGCCTGCAGTTGGTTAATTGCGGGATTGTTGTATTTTTCAAGCTCGTCAAGCGTTTGATGAAGCTGACGAAAAGCCTGGAGCCGAGCCAATCGGTTTATCGTATTAGCGCCGCCCGCGGGCGATTGGGGCGGCTTGCTCTGGAGCACGGTCAAAGCCTTTTGCCGCAATTGCAACAGTTCGGTAGCGCCGGAGCTTGCAGCACTAAGGGTTAATTGCGGATTGTGCCGCAGATGATGAAGCTGCCAGCGAAGCCACGAGGGTGATGCATCGGTATGAGCGGCTGGCTGCAGCGGTAAGAGCCACGCCGCCGATACGCAGCCATAAGCCCCGCCGCAGCCAAACAAGCCCGCGAGTAGGTCGTCGCTTATTTGGTCGTAGAGCGCGCCGCCAATGCCATGGATAAACACATCCGCCACCAACAGCCGAACAAAAATGGTGAGTGTGAGCACCCGCGGCCTGATGTACAGGCCCTGCTGATTGCATTGCTGCTGCAGCAGATTGCCGGCTTCCAGCGGAGAGATCATGGTTAACGGCGGCAGAAGAATTTCGCAGGTTGAGGTCAGCAATTTGATGGTGTCGCCAGCCAGCGCGGCCATCATGCGGCCGCGGCGCTGCCCCTGGCCATACAGCCAGAAAGGCATTTCCACAATTTCTGCGGAGCAGTGGAGCGGCGGCAGCGGCTGATTGGGCGCCGTTATGCCATGACGTTGGCGGTAGCGTTCGACGGCAGCGTTGTACAGGCCAGCCCATTCCCGGGCATTTTGCAGCCACAGGGCCACAAAACCAAACCAGCCCGGCTGGCTGCATAGTTGGCTTGTTCGCAGGTAATTGACGTGAATGCCCAAATCGCTTTCGAGGCGTTTTCGCGCTTCGCCAAGCCAACTGACATAATCAGTAAAAGGGCTTTCAGCTAGAGTAGAAAGCACAAGATCAAAGGAGTCGCCCGGCAGGCAGCAGGCCGAGCGCAGCCGCTGCAACCATTGCCGCCGGGTTTGGCCGGCGGGCGCAGCGATAAACTCCAACGGCAAGCCCTGGCCGGCAAGGTGCGGCTCGTCCCACTCAATAAAGCGTTTTTGCAATTCACTGTTGTGTTTTACCGGGACATAAAACCCCGCTTCGTCGAGTACATCGTGATCCACCAGAAGATCAAAGGGAATTGCATTGCTACGCCGGGCCAGTTCATCGGCGGCGACTACCTTGGCCCACACTCCGGCGTGATAAAACTCAACCTGATGGCCGGTAACCACCCACGGGGCGCCGCTGCGGACAGCGAGCGAAACATCAAGCGGCGCCAAGCCAATAACGGCACTGAACGCCTCTGCGGCAAAGAGCACATCGCGCCGCGCCTGGAGCGATACTGCGCGCAGATCGGCGGAGAGCGGGCTGTCGGGCGGTGGGCCGGCGGCCAGCGCTGCGGCCAAATTTGACAACGTGGGGGTTATTAAGAGTTCGCCCTGTTTTCGCGGCACTTTAATGTGAACAGGGTCGGGACGCAGCCAATTTGCCTGTGCTGCCGGCAGCGAAGGCGTGAGGGAGGCGAATTGGCTCTGCGCAGAACTTTTCATGCCGCTAAAGTTACTGGATATATGCTGATTGTGCATCTGCCAATGGCCTGTGTGGGTCATAGTGCTCTGTTGCGCTGGAGCGATTTTGGAGGTCTGTTTGAGAGGCCGCGACCTTAGGAGCCTGTCCGAGTAATGGCCGGGATTGCGATGGGGCTGAAATGCCCCGGATGCGCGGCGGAGGATCGAGCCGACTCTGAATAATGAGTCTGCGAGATCCGACAACAAAGCAGACGGGGCATTTCAGACCCACCCCGCAGGGCGGCATGCTTTTTGCCCCCCCCCTCTGCGGCGCGGCTCCTCGGAGTACCATCTGCGTCAGGTACGCTTGTGCCACCGCTACTCGATGCGTGCCAAAAATCATGCCGTCGCAACCCGGCGATTACTTGGACAGGCTCCTGGCACCTCAGAGGCATCAGGCGCAGCACGCGAAAGCAGTCTGGCCGGCAGGTTCTGCAGACCGCACGGCACCAAGCTCGCGGAAAAATACTTCCAGGTAGTGGCGAAGCCGGTGGTTGGGATCGTCCAATTCGCCGCCGAAATGGCGTGTGGGGTCGTTATAAATAAGCTTGACGGGCAATTCTGAAATAGAAAGCCCGGCCGCGACGGCCCGCACCCACAGCTGCATCGGAAAAGCATAGCCCAGCTCGCTCAAGGAGACTTTTTTCATAGATTCTACGCGATGGGCCTTGAAGCCGCAGAAACTATCGGTGAGCGACAAGCCAAGATGCTTGTTAATGGTTTGCGTCATAAGCTGGTTGATGGTGCGACGGTCGGCCGGCGCCGCAGAACCGGCAAAAGACCGCGGGGCGAGGTAGCGCGATCCGCTGATGATATCCGCCCCACTGCGCCTTATGCGGCGTAAGAATGAGGGTATCATGGCAGGCTCGTGCTGCTCGTCGCAATCCATGGTGATAACCCAATCGTAGCCGTTGTGTTGCCCAAAGCGCAGCGCATCAATGATGCTTTGGCCATAGCCGGCGTTTTCGGGATGGCGCAGCACCTGTATCCGGGGCATTTGGCGGAGAATGGCCGGGGTGGCATCAGTTGAGCCATCATCAACCACCAGCACCCGGGGGTTATAGGTTAAAACCTGCGAAAGCACCCGCGCCAGGTACTTTTCTTCGTTAAAAACCGGAATGGCAATAAGTACATTCATGCTACGCCTCGTATTCGTCACCCATGCCCATAGTATATTTTCGCCCTATGCAAGGCAAGTGTATTGACCAACTTCTATACGCAAAACGGCCCAAGGCAGATTATGCAGTCTTTTTTGCATCGGCCAGAATATGAGCGAGGCAGCTGCTGCGCGAAAGCCCCGATCATCGGCTCCCTGCTGAGTCGGGATTTCGGTATCCCTGCCTCAAATCTGATAATTTGATTCCTACCATAATCGGAATGTCGCCTTCCTTGACTCGACAGGCAAAGGTTGAGCAGTCGAGTATAAGATCATTTAGCCCGACTTTCACACTTTGCGCTCAATTTCGAGAGTCGCTGCAACTTTTTCGGCTCTGGTTGCAAACTAAATGTGGTTTTGCCTCTGAAAATCCTTGTACTGGAGACCGACCCCCTTTTTTTCGTTGATGTGATTTGCGATCGCGCCGCGAATATTCAAGCGCGCCAACAAGCGATTCTAGAACCGTAAGTGGCATACCTATCACAGTGTGGCGGAGAATCATCGCGGTGCCAACGGCCAAGACGTGCAGCAGTCTTGATGGCTATCGAGATGCCTCGGCGAGATAAGTGCGCTGGCGGCTTTACAGGAGCACAAGGTGTGACGGTTTTTGAGGAACCGACGGGCATTGGCGCAGCGCGGCGTCCGCAAGGTACCAAGCATCAACGGCGTCTTTGGCGGATGCAAAACGCACCATCGCGACATGTTACAAAGGTAAACGGAGAGATAGGGATTCGAACCCTAGTAGGACTTGCGCCCTAACCGGTTTTCGAAACCGGCGCCTTCAGCCACTCAGCCATCTCTCCAGACGTCGGCAAAACCAACGCGGCAACGTCCTCTATTGTTGCGGCCCATTGCGTTGTGGTCAAGCTACCCTGCATCATTGCCATGGGCTTATCCTGCCGATAAATCCAATACCAAATAACGGCTCATTGCTTCAAAGGCGGCGTATCTATTGATTAACGCAAGGCTACCACCAGCCCGCCGGGCCTGGGCAAAATCTACCCCGCCGCGTGCTGAAGATCGCGCACAACAGATTGCACAGAGTAAAAATCGCGCAGTGTGGCCGGATGATATGGACTGCCCGGCGAAAAGATCGCCAAAAATGGGATCGAATACCCGCCCAGCTTTTTCAGCAGAAGATTGACCGGCGGGTTCGTAACCGTCATATCCGCCCGCAGCAAAACCACGCCATATCTTTTGTAAGCAGCTTTGGCGGCGGCGCTTTCAAGCACTGTTTGTTTGATGTAGTGGCAGTTAATGCACCACCTGGCGGTGAAATCTACCATCACGGGGTGACCGGCCGCCAACGCCTGGTCCATGGCCGAAACGCTGAAGTTACGCCATCCACGCGGCGCATCGTCGCCTTTAAAGAGTACCAGCGAAGCCCCCCAAACAGCCGCGCCCGTCAACACCACCGCCATGCCGCGCACCGACCATAGCAGCCAGAACGGAGAATTGACCGAAGGCCCCTGCCCCCAAATCCAGCACGCTATGGCCACCAGCAGCGCGGTAAGCAAGCCGAATTTTATATAAGTTAAATCAGGCAGCGTGGTCAGCAGATACAACGTCACGCCAAGCATCACCAGGCCGATCAGTTGCTTAAACACATCCGTCCAGCGACCGGCCCGCGGCACAAAGCGAAGGAGTTTGGGATAGCTTGCCAAAATTAAAAATGGCAGAGCCATGCCAATGCCCAGCAGCGTAAAAAACCCGACAATGCCTCCGGCCGACAAACTCAACACCCAGGCCAACAAGCCGCCCAGAAATGGCACGCTGCACGGTGTTGTAAGCGCGGTGGCCAGCAAGCCCATCCCAAACGAGCTGAGATAACCGCCGTGTTGCCGGCGAGCATCATCCAATTTATACACGGCTTGCGGCGGAGAGAGCGTCCAAACCCCCAGCAGCGACAGTGCAAAAACCAGCACAATCAGCGCCAATATGAGCGTAACGGCCGGGTGTTGAAATTGCGATCCATACACAAATGTTTTGTGCGCATAGATGCGATAGCCCACCACCACGCCCGCGAGCAGCCAAAAGAGCGTCAATACTCCCGCGCTGTACACCAAGCCATGACGCATGGCCACGCGCGCATCACCATGAGCCTGCTGAACCAGCGAAAGCACTTTTAACGGAATAACCGGTAACACACAGGGCATCACATTCATGATAAGCCCGGCCAATAGCGCAATGACCATCCACTGCCAAAGCGACTTTTGGTGCACTACAGTTGACGGCGAATATGGCCGCGATTCAATAAGCTTTAAATCACTTGAAGCGGCTGGGAGTGCCGCCGCAACAGGAACCGTTGGAACGCTGACATTATTAACCGCCTGCGGCGTAACAACCTGGTTCTTGCCCGCCGCCGTGGTGACGTTGATGCGCACCGCCAACCACAGCGTTTTGGGAGCGACACAAGAATCGGCGTTGCAGCCCTGGGCAGTGATGTTGGCTTTTAAGGTGCGTTGGCCGCCGGCCGCCGCGGGTGTTACCTTAAATGGAATTGTCATCTCAATGACGCCATCAAAAATCGAGAGCTTGCCCGCGGAGGTAACGCCTGGCGGCGCAGGAATAAGCACCGCATTGGGATATACGACCTTGCCAAATATTATTCCCGGCGACGCCACCGGCTTAACCACAGTAGCCTGCAGAAAGCTGTCCAGCGGCTTGTTGCTCTGAATATGAAAGCCTTGGGTTACGGTCACATGTATCGTCAACTTGCCTGATTTTCCAGGAGCGAATTGTGCGGGCTGCACACTCATGCTGGCGTTAAACGCTTGAATCGGCTGCGCCAAAGCTGGATTTGCCGCGATGCACACTGCAACCAAACCAACGATAGCTCCAACCATCAGATGAATAAGCGACTTGAGCATCCGCGACTGCCGGTTTCCGCTGATTTGTATCTTTAACAAACGCACCATCCTCCATCTGGAGTTCTATTTGGCTTGCGCAACGAAAAGGCGCGAAGCCTGCCAATATCATAACGTAAGATACGTTTGCCTATAAATTGTCGGTAAAGAGTTGTTCAAATGAATGATCGCAGCTTGGGCAAACCGCCAAGCCGCCTGGAAGCATGGGATCAGATATACCTTCTTGCTCGCTCGATCGCGGTTGATAACTTCCACCGCCAATCTGCCAAACCAATAAAACTGCGCGCCGAACGTCAAGAAGGCTGCGCGGCTTCGTCGTCGGCAAGTTTTTCTTTCAGCGGCAGTTCGCCGACAATATACGCAAGAGATCCGACGTTGAAGGTATCCGGCTCACCACGAATAAGCCACATCATCGGAGCGCCGCTTACTTTAGATGCCAAGTCCAGGACTTCCACGGGCGGCACCCGCCCTTTTTCGTAGTAGTTGTAGGTTGACGGTGAAAGCCCCAGAAGATAGGCAAAACGCGACTGACCGCGGCGACCGCACACTTGCATACGAACGCGTTTTAGCCGTTCGCATATCTGCGCGTAATTACCCCGAAGATGCGTTTGAGGTTGTAAAATGTTCATAACCGACTCCAAAAAATCCGCGATTGAGCAGCCTCGACAGCACCACGTCCACCCCGCATGTACCGGCACTGCCAGTGCAATTTGAAACGTTTCAACACCGTCCGCCCTTCACAAGGCCTCAGCCACCATTTGGCTACAGGCCAAAGCAAATTGCTCTCGCATCGCTTCTTTGGAAATCTCCCTATCTCACGAAAGCGGGTGATATTCGCTTTCGAATTCTACATAATAAGATACCAATTTATCCAAATTGTCAAGCGAGTTTAGGGTGTCGAAAAATCGCAATTCGCCGCAACCCATTTTTACACCTGAAGTTGCCGCCCGCCTTTTGCCATCGGCCAAAAACTCTGTAGGGAGTCGGGCCGAATTATTTTTGTTCCAAGAGCCTTACAACCGTAGACTTTATGCCATGATTGGGGTCAAATCCCACCGAAATGTGTCGTAAAATGCCTTGGCGGTCAATAACAAACTGGGTCGGTATGGAGTTCAAGCCAAAACTCGTGCTAATGAGACTCCAACCCGGATTGCTGGCATCAAAAAGCTGCGGCCAAGCCATTTTTGGATTGGCCTTTAAAAATGCCTTTAGCGCGGCACCCGAATTATCATTGGAAACGCCCACTACCCGCAGGCCTTGGTCATGATACCTGGAATAAAGTCTTTCCAGGCCGGGGAGACTCGCACGGCATGGTCCGCACCAGGTCGCCCAAAAGTCTACAACAATAACTTTGCCCTTCCATTGCGCGGTCGAAAATTTGCCTCCACCCAGCAACTCGCCATGTACGACCACCGACTTGTTAAGCAACTTTTTATGCAGCTTAAGTGTATAGCCAACATCTGACTTGACTTGCAGCGCCAGCGGACCAGACTGATCATCCATGATGATCTGCCGCGCCTGATCACGTACCGCAACATCAGCCGCCCCCAGTTCTATCATGCCCAAAAGCATCATCGTTACTGTATCGTTGGTGGGATTTGCCTTGGCCAGGAGCGCTATTCGATTGAGAATGTGCCCTTGAACCGCTGCGTTTTTGTCGCTTTGCCACCACCGCACCTGCAGCATCTGCAATTGGGCTCCGAGTTTCACCGCTGGATCGCCCGAGGCAATTTCCTGCTTCAACTGCGACTGTGCGCCAACGTCTCCCAGCACCGCCATCACGGCGGCAAAATGCTGCTGGAGGCCTTGCACCTGCAACTTATCATCCGGCGTAAGCCCGGCGGCCGTGTGCATGAATTTACTAATTTTCGATTCAATGTCTTTCAGCAGCGGCAGAACTTCGGGTGCGAGGCGCTGGCGAGCTTGAGCGTCTACGAGTTCGTCTCCGCGCGGCATGAGTTTGTCCAGCGCATGAAAATCTTTTTGCAGCAGCCGCCCCAACTCCGCAAGCGGCGACGCCGCCGGAGCGGCAACCCCACCGCTTGCTCCGGCAACTTCAGCAGCCGATGCCGACGGCAGCGATGTGTACAAGCCAATGGTTAAAACACCAGCCATGAGAAATTGAATCATTTTTCGACGAGGCATGTTCTACATCTCCAAAAGCTTTGCGTGCAAGGACAACGCTTAAATATAGTTACCGCCAATCCTCAATATTTTCGCCTATTGTGCGATAAACATAGCGGTGCCAAGCTGGCAACAACCCTGCATATCCGGCTGGAGGCTTCCCGGCAAACACCGCTGAAGACTTCTCAACGCGGAACTGGCGATAAATCGCCCGGCGCCGTGTTACCCTTCGCCTAGGAGCCTGTCCAAGTAATCGCCGGGTTGCGATCCCGGCGCGCCGGGAATTTTTGGCACTCCTCAAGTAGCGGCGACAATGGCGTACCTGACGCAGATGGTACTCCGAGGAGCCGCGCCGCAGAGGGGGGGCCAAAAAGCATGCCGCCCTGCGGGGTGGGGCTGAAATACCCCGTCTGCTTTGTTGTCGGATCTCGCAGACTCATTATTCAGAGTCGGCTCGATCCTCCGCCGCGCATACGGGGCATTTCAGACCCATCGCAATCCCGGCCATTACTCGGACAGGCTCCTAGCCGGCCAAGCACCATCGCTCCACCTGCTCGCGCAGCGTATTGGCACTGTTAACGACGCGGTCGAGTTCCAAAAGCAACGACCGCTCTCGGGCGTCGAGCTGCGGTTTGGCGGCCCGCATTTGGCGAGCCAAAGCTACAAATTCTCCCCGCAGATCCCAGGGCGGCCGGCCCAAAAACATCGCGACCGCCCCCGGCTTCGACCGAAGCACCTCGGCCATTGCCGCGACCGAGTCCGTCACACCCTGTGCCAGTTTATTCAGCGGCATATACGCCGCAAGAGGCTCGGCCGATGCTGCAATATACCCCTCGATCGCCATAAACGCGCGCACGAGCCGGTGCGAACTTGCGAGCATGCCGCCGAGCAGCGAAAGATGCTCCGGTTGCAGAAACGGCTCCGAACGTATTCGATCAATAGAGGCCTCCAGGTTAGATCGTGCAAGGCGTGCCTGAAGTTTTATTTCCATCGCCTTTTTGGGCAGAAGTGAGGCCGGCTGTTTAATCCCGGCATTAAGCAGTTCAAAGTAATTGCCGTAGGCATCCAATAACTCGGCAAACCGGTACATAACCTGCGACGCCTCGAGTGTGGGCCAGGCTGCAAAAGCCAGCAGGCCAACAACGCCGCCGATGGCGGTATCTATGCCGCGAATGGCTATCACCATTTTAGGTTGCGAGCCGACCAGCGCCAGCAGACATACAACAAACGCCGTAACCAAAACAGCAAAAATACCGTAATTGGCCGGCCCCCAACAACGCACGGCAAATCCTAACAGCGCGATCATTGCCACCACCGGCCAGACAGAATCGGGCAACAGATGAAACAGCACCGTCGCCACGCCCAAGCCTATGAGCGTCCCACCGAGACGCAGCAAACCACGGCTGAAGGTGCCGCTGAAATCGGGCTTGAGTACAAGAACAATTGTCATGGGTATCCAGTAGGCGTTAGGCAGTTTAAACACAACGCCAATTACCTGACCCACGAAAGTACAGACCGCCAGCCTAAGACCATGGCGCAGCGCGCTGGAACGCAACGTCATATTAGCCAGTAAAATCTGACCCCATGCCTGCGCCATCAGCTCGCGCGGCGCCGGCTGCCGAATGACCTCTGCGGCCCGATCTACAATTACAGCACGCTGTGCAAGGTCCAGCGAGGCCCGCAACTGCCCGGTTAAGGCCATCAGAAGCGAGCCCGACACCGCTGCGTACGACATACCTGCACCAGGCAGCGATGGTGCAGCCGGATTCATTTTATTGTCGTCGTTGTCAGCTTTAGCGGAACGCGGTTTATCGAGGTCATTCTGAGCCGGCATATCCAATGCCAACATGCGGTCTGCAAGCCGAGCTTGGTTGACTGCGGCGTCCGCGAGCGCTCCTGAATCGAGCATATCGGCAACTTGCGTCAACACATCTCTTGCGAGCAATTCTGTATCAATCAATGTTTTGGCCTTCGGCACGCCCGATAGATCGCCGGCAGACGGATGCGATCGCCGCAATGCAAACAGGGTTAGACGAATGCGCTCCGCCTGGTTGAGCAACGAGCGATAGCGCTCCGCCTCTATGGAATGGTCGCGATCCAGAGATGCCAGCGAGCCATGGGCCAGCAACGTTGAACTTGTGAGCGGCAAGCCTTCATTTTTGGCCTGCGGGCTGCCGGCCATATTCGCCAAGTCGCGGTACAGACTGGCAAGAACTTTGCGTTCAGGACCATAACGAGCAAAGGGCCATAGAAAAAGCGACAGAGCAGTCTGCATCAGGCCGCCCAGAAGGGCTATGCCGCCCGATGCCAAAGCCATGTTGAGGGGCATCGCCCGGTTGGTAAAAACAATCAGCGTCACCGTACTGATTAAGCCCAAGTCTGCGGCCGCCGTGCCCAACGATACCCCAAGCCCGGCGGCAAACGCCCAGGCGGCCACCCACACCAATCGCAGCGCGGTATCATTGCCGGACGCCGCGCCCGTAACCACAGCGGCGGCGACAAGAGCGCAGGCCAGCAACATGCGTTTGGCACGCTGCGGGTATGGATCGCCGCCATCAGAAAAACTCACGTTAAACGCGCCAAGGCACGCGACAAGCCCGATGTTAAGGTGTCCGAAGAGCAGGCCCAATACCAGCGGAACCATCATTCCAACAGCATTGCGAAGCGCCATGGGCGGACGAATTTTGTCGTACTCCAATCGCAACACCAAACGCCAAAATCGCCGCCGGGCGTCATGTCGCATGGCGTGGGTTTGTGTTGCTGTCACATCGTGTGCTGCGGTCACTTTGCCATCCCAAAATCATCCTGACCCACGGGCAACGTCGGCTCGCCCGGCCGCCCCGATAACGAAAACAGGCAGTATACTACAGTGGAATCGGTTGGCTTTGTCGGCTACATTCCACAGGCGGCAGGCAGGTCCTGCCCTTAACATCATTTGTAAGGAATTTCCGGCTGTGATTGACGTTGTCTTGCTCCCTGAGTTTTTACCGCGCGAAGCTTTGCCGCAGGCGCAGGTCGTTGTTCTGGATATTTTACGGGCTACAAGCACCACCGTAACCGCTTTGGCCAGCGGCGCGGCATCAGTGCGGCTGTTTGACAGCCCGGATGAGGTTCTCAAGGCCAAAACCCCAGCAGACAAGTCGGTCATCGCCGCCGGCGAGCGCGGATGTCGTAAAATGCCAGGCTTTGACCTGGGCAATTCTCCCGCGGAATATTCCCAGGACATCGTCAATGAGGCCGCCATTTATTTAAGCACAACCAACGGTACGCGCGCGGCTGTGGCCGCGAGAACGGCGCGACGCATGTTTGTCGGCTCATTGCTTAATGCCAGCGCCACGGCTGAAGCATTGGTTACTGAATTACATCGAGGCCCGACGCTGTTGCTATGTGCCGGCACCGATGGCCGCACGGCCATTGAAGATGTGATTGGAGCCGGCGCCATACTCTGGCAGGTTCTCGCCGGCACCATGCGGCCCGACCTGGAATTCACCGATACGGCCTGGATTGCGTATCAAACCTTTGCGAGCGTTCGGTCGCGACTCGCCCCGGCTCTTCGGTTAGGACAGGGCGGCATCAATCTTATCAATGCCGATCTTGAAGCTGATATAGACTTTTGCGCCGCGCTGGATCGCTTCCCGATGGCCGTGAGCGTCAACCTTAATTCATTGGAGGCGACGCCATGGCGCATTATGTGACGCTTGTAATCCGTCGTAAACCTGATAAAGTTAAATCGTCAAGTAACGGGGTCGGTGGACTCTCAGGGTTGGGGTTGGTCGTTCCGGGCTGCCTCGGTTTGAGGCAATGGCGTAAAATCTGCAGGCGGTTGCCGCCCTGCAATGCGATTTGAAAAGCTTTTTTGGGGGTTTTGTATGCTGCCCTATAATTGGAAGGAATATTTACGGCCGGACAACATTCGCGAAGCCATTAACCGCAACTCCTCCATTATCAGCATCCTCGCGGCCGTTATCGCGATCATTGCTATAGCCTTTGTAGTTCGAGAACTCATCCCGCATAAACCGACCTTCAATATGAACGTTTACTTTTATGATCTGGCGACCCACAAGCTGGTTGTTCGATCGGCCTCGGATACGCCCCCGCTCACCGGAGCGACCGGAAAACCCACGCTCGTCAAGGCTTTTTTATACGCCTGCGGCTCATGCGATAATAAATACATCGCCTACCTGATGAAATACACCCAGCAGGCTCAGGCGGCTGTTAAAGCCATGCAATCGGGGCAGACTCCCGCAGCCGGTCCGAATATTAACCCCATGCAGGAAGAGTTTATTCTCGCGCAGGGCATGCTGGTACGCTCGCCCGATGCAGGCTCTAAATGGGTGTCGGCCAACTCGGCGCAGGGTCGCCAGCTTATGGAACCAAAGCCATGCCCATCGGGCAATGTGCGGGCCTGCCTCCCCAAGTAGCCGAGACTTAATACCATGCCGTTTGCGTCTATTGACCAAGTCACCGAAGTGCTGCGCAACGGCCAGATGATTGTTTTGGTGGACGATGAGGACCGCGAAAACGAAGGCGATCTGGTTTGCGCGGCTCAATTTGTTACGCCTGAAATTGTCAACTTCATGCTTCGCGAAGCCCGCGGCGTGCTGTGCGTAGCCATGACACCGCAGGATTGCGAACGCCTGGGGCTGTATCCCCAGGCAGCTTACAATACCGCTCCTCTCGGTACCGCCTTTACCGTAAGCGTAGACGCCCACCCCCGCTTGGGCATTACCACCGGCGTATCGGCCAACGAACGGGCCAAAACCATTCAGACGCTCATCAACAAAGCCAGCACGCCCGACGACTTATGCCGACCAGGCCATATAAACCCTCTACGAGCACGCCCCGGCGGCGTTCTCGAACGCGCCGGACAAACCGAAGGCTCGGTAGACCTTATGAAACTCGCCGGCTGCGTTCCTGCTGCCGCCATCATCGAAATCATGACTGAATCCGGCTCCATGGCGCGTTTGCCGCAGCTTGAAGAGTTCTGCCGCAAGCACAATCTTCTCATGTGCAGCACGGCTGATATTATTCAGTATCGCCTGCGCAGCGAAACGCTCGTTAAACGCATCGAATCTATGCCGTTGGAAACCGCCTTCGGCCCGTTTACCCTGCACGTTTACGAAACGGTAAACGATCCGCTCATTCACCTGGCCCTGTGCTATGGCGGCATAGGGGACTATGACGCCGCCGGCACTACGGCCCGTCGGCATGACGAACCGGTGATGGTGCGTGTCCATTCTGAAAATCTTCTCGATGACGTGTTTGGAGCCGGCGCGACCGGGCACGCGGGCGAAGTTGCCGCGTCGCTGCGCATGATTCGCAGCGCCGGCCAGGGAGCGCTGATTTACCTTCGTCAGGAATCGCGCGGCCTGGCATTGTTGGCCCGGCTGCACGAATATCGCAAACTGCTGACGGCCCCGCCGCAGCCAAGCCTCAAACATACCGCCATGAACCGGCGCGACTTTGGCATTGGCGCACAAATTATCCGCGACCTTGGCCTTACCAAGCTTCGCATCATTACCAACCGCCCTAAAAAACTCCACAGTCTGGAAGGCTTTGGCCTGTCGGTTGTCGAGCAAACTCCCATCGCCAAGCCGTGAGCGTGCACCACCAAGCCTCAACTTCACCGCTGCCCGCCAGAGAGTTCAACAAGCGACATGAATGCACTGGCACAAATTCCGCGCAATGTTATAAACACACGCATGATGCAGGACTTTTACATCATTGATGGCCACGCCCAGATATACCGGGCCTACTATGCGCTCTCCGGCCTTAGCAGCCCGAGCGGAGAACCCACCAATGCCACTTTTGGCTTTGCCAACATGCTGCTCAAACTGCTCGATACCCGCAACCCGCGGTACATTGCCCTGGCGATGGATGCCGGCAGTTCCAATCGAGACCAGCTCGACCCGCAATATAAAGCCCAGCGCAAAGCCATGCCGGACGATATGCCCCCACAAATTTCCCGCATTCGACAGATGGTGGAGCTGCTGGATATTAAAATTCTCCTCGCCCCCGGTTACGAGGCTGACGATGTCATCGCA
>JAJXZA010000235.1 GCA_021780285.1 Planctomycetota bacterium | reverse complement strand
GCGGGTGGAAGAAACCGCCCCATGCCGCACAGCCCACCTGAATAGAACAAATGGTCCCATTACCATGGGCCTTACCTCACACCTTGGGTTGCGGGCATAGCCCGCGCTATGATCTCAATCACCGATGGTCAGAAGGGCAATAACGGGACACTCGGCCCAATAGCACGAAGCGATTCGAGATTTTTGCGTATCTGTTCCGCTCCGGTATTTCAAACATCACAGCAGTGCTTGAAAATATCAAAAGCAATTTTGCATCTTCAACACTTTGTGTCTGATCTCCCCGATCTACAAGCCTGTGCGGGTTAACACCCCCTCGGCGATTCGCTCGCGTTGCGGCATAACTGCCGCTAAACTTGCCTTCATGTCGCGCAGGGCGACAAGCACAGGAAAGAGGTTTCATGCCCATTAAGATTTTGTGCATCGGCGACATCATCGGCAAGCCCGGCCGTCAGGCGGTGGCCGAGGTGTTGCCTGATCTCATAACCCGCGAAAACATTGACCTCGTGGTCGCCAACGCCGAAAACGCCGCCGGCGGCTCCGGCCTTACGCCTCCCCTGCTGGCCAAACTGCTGGCCACCGGCATTGACGTGTGCACCATGGGCGACCATACCTACCGCAAGCGCGAAATACTCCCGCTGCTTGAGAGTTCCGACAGGCTCATTCGCCCCGGCAATTATCCGCCCGATTCCATCGGCCGGGGCTGGACGGTCGTACAATCGCGCAGCGGCGTAGCCGTGGCCGTGTTGCAGGTCATGGGCCGCCTTTACATGAACCCTCTGGACGACCCGCTTCGCACCATAGACCGCATGCTTGCCGAAGTGCCCCGCGAGGTAAAGGTGCGTGTGGTTGATTTTCATGCCGAAGCCAGCAGCGAAAAAATCGCCGTGGGCTGGTACCTCGATGGCCGCGTCTCTATCAATTTCGGCACGCATACCCATACACCGACGGCCGACACCCGCGTTCTGCCCGGCGGTACCGCCTTTGTATCTGATCTTGGCATGACGGGGCCTTACGACAGCGTGCTGGGCCGGCTCAAAGACCGCGTCATCAAACATATGCTCACCGGCATGCCCCACTTTTTTGAAGTGGCCACCGGCGACCCACGGGTATGCGGTATCATCGCCACCGTTGACGAAATTTCTGGAAAGGCCCTCTCCATCGAACGCTGCGACACAAAAGCCACCGAACAAGCCGCCGCCTACGATGCCGACGACGGCAAAGGCAACAACAAAAGTCACTATTAATTTACTGCCCGCAACCAAAAACACCACGGAGAGCAATCACTGCAATTGCCACTTGCGACGAAAATACCACTCGGCGGTCATCAGCCCGATAAAAACAAGAAAAAACGCCCGATTGTTATACAACGCAAAAGAACTGCGCTGCACCTGCGCCGTCGGCGGAAGCGCAGCTTTAATAATCCGCGCCAAATCGCCGACGCCCGCAAGCTCGGTATAACTTCCACCCGTCAGCCGCGCTATACGCTGCAGCTCCGATGGTTCAGCGGCAAGCTTATCCATCTCGCCGCCCGGCGCCATCACATAAAAGTCGGTGGCGTCTGTGCCGAGCTTTTGATGATCTTTGGAGGCGACAAATGCGACATGATACTTGCCCGAACCGCGCGGCATGATGTTGCGGTAATACATACCCACCTGCGATTGCCGCGCCGTTAGATGCACCACCCGGTCTTTGCCATCCGGCCCGGTGATGGTGGCCTGCACCTGCGCATAACGGGTGGATTGCCCGTGCATATCGGTGACGGCCACGCGCAGGCGAACCGGCTCATTGGGTTCGTAGCGCTCCTTGCGAATCATGGCGGTTACCGATGGCCCATTGCTGGTTTTAACCTTCGATTCCCCTGCGAGCCAACGAATAAGCTGCCCCCAAAAGCGATTGTACGGCGACTTATCGCCCATGGTGCGAAGCATGAGTTGCCAACGAAAGGTTGTGTCCGCGGCAAATGCCGCCGTACGCCCTTTGCCGTAGTGCTCAACGGCAAGCACCACCGCTGGCTTGCCATTCACCAGCGCGGTCGGATGCGTAAGCAAAACCGTAGCTCCGGGCTTGGCACCCGCAAAGGCAACGCAACCGGCCAGCGGCGGCAATTGCTGCTGCGCCGGAGTACCCGCCGGCCCGATAAACCACTGGCTGATGCCCTGAAATATGGGGCTTTGCGAGCCAAATGCCGTTAGCTGCGGCACAAACGGCAGCGAAATTTGCGCCGGCGTCGTCACCTGCAGGTTTATGGGAAACACCGGCCCTAAAACTGAATCGCCCCAATCGCCGGCGGCAAAATTATGCTGCCCGCCTATCATTAAAAATCCCGAGCCATGCGCAATGGCCGTCTTAATTTCCTGCTGCTGCCCGGCCGACAAAAACCGGGCGCTTTCATCCCCCAAAATGATCACCTTAAACATTTCCCATTGCTTAAGCGTGGTGGGCACGCCGATGAGATGGTCCCCCTCACGAATGCCGTGCATCAAAAAATAGTTGGGCCTTGTACGAATCATGCTTACCAGATTGATGTTGGGATCCATCTGCAGCACGTTGCGCAGCGGGCCGACTTCGGGGCGCACGCGTCCCTCCAGGTACAGCACGCGAATTTGCGGGTTGGTTATCAACATCGGAAACTGCTGCTGGTTGCCCGCGGAGGTTCGCTCTTCGGGCACCACCGGAATGTGCACGTCCAGCACCACGCGGCCCACCTTATGCGGCGTAAACTTCAGATGCACCAACTGCGGCGTCGGCCCCGATTGCAGCACCAGCCGGTGCTCCATCAGCGTCGCTTTGTTTTGCCGCAGGTACACCTCCACCGTGCGGTCATTGAGCGCGGTGGAGCGAATCACGGCCGTAAGCGTCACCTGTGTATCCACCGGGGCGGTTTGCGGGCCGTCCACACGCACAATCTGGATGTCCGGCACACCCTTGGCCTGCGTGGCGGTACTGCCCACGCGTACGGTATATACCGGCACGCTGCCGCCCGCCAGCGAACTTATTTTGGTCGGACCGTTTTGAATGCCATCGCTGAAAAGCACCACCTGCCGGCAGCCGTTGTCGGTGGCCAATTTGATGGCGGCGGGCAAATCGGTGACATTGCCATCGGGCGGTATGTTATTCCATTCATCCGCCGAGGCCAGCGGTCCATTGTGTTTGCCGTCGTAGGCAAAACATTTAACTCGCACCTGCTTGCCAAGCTCCGTCATCAGGATGCGCGCCGCAAGGGTGCTTTGCAGATAGCGGCTTGGCTCGTTGGGTTGGTCGCTCACGCTCATCGAGCCAGATGCGTCCACCACAATTCCCACAGTATTAACGTGATGAGGCATTTTAATGAACGCCAGCACCGGCTTAAACAACAGCAGCAACAGCGAGAGCACCGCCAGCACCCGCAAGGCAAAAAGTACGCCAAGCCGAAAGCGCCCCAGGTATTCAAACATGCGCCGATAAAATAGCCACACCGCCATGCCCGAAACAGTCAGCATAAAGGCCATGGCAACCGGCGCCGCGCGCATCATGGGCAGCAGTGCGGCGCCCAGGCCATACGCAATCGAAGCTGCCCCGGTCACCACCGCTATCAACATCGTTCGGTCGGCGGCATCAGGCGCCGGGCCTGCAGGGGTTGCCGGCGACCGCCGCCTTTGCATAACACCATACGCAATAAGCGCCGCGCCCAGCGCACACAGAATAAGCGCCCACCAGGCAAACCCCCGGCTGCCTAAAAAGTCCAGTTCAATGCCGGCCAATATGTTCATGTATGATGCCCAGCTACGCCATTAACGCGCCCAGCGACTCGCCAACGGTATCAGCCCATGGTCGCCCATAAACCAAACGCTGCAGAAGGCAAAATGTTGTGCCGCTGCCCCATCATGGCGGCCGGCGTTACGAAGCCAGCGTGTTAATAACCATACCGGTAGCCAGCTTCGGGTAAAAGAAGGTGCTTTTCTGCGGCATAAGCTCCTGAGCGTTGCACAACTGCCGCACCGCCTCCAACGGCGTTGGTTGAAGCACAAACCCGGCCTGATACTGGCCAGAGCGGCACAAATCCACAACTTCGTGCGCCTCATGGGGGAACGCCCAATGAAAATCCTGGCCACCGGCAAAGTGAGGCTTGACAATGCGGTCAAAAATCAGGTGCTGCAGAATAGCCACGTCCAACTGCCGCCACGCCCCGGAT
>JAJXZA010000404.1 GCA_021780285.1 Planctomycetota bacterium | reverse complement strand
GATTCGGTGCAGATGATTTATCAGCCAACCAATACATCCCCGCCGGGTTCGGTCTCGCAGCTTAAAGATTGCTGCAGCGACCTGATTTACCTGGCGAAAACGGGAGGCACGGCCGTTTGTCTGGTGGGCCATGTCACCAAACAGGGGATGCTCGCGGGCCCCAAACTTCTCGAGCACATTGTTGATACCGTGCTGTATTTTGAGGGCGACACGCATCATGACCATCGCATTGTGCGGTGCGTAAAAAACCGCTTTGGAGGCACGCTGGAGGTCGGGCTTTTCCGGATGGGCCAGGCCGGACTGGAACCGGTTGATGATGCCGCATCGCTTTTTTTAGAGCCGCATGCCGAGGCGCCAAGCGGCAGCGTGGTAACGGCAGCGCTTCAAGGCTCGCGCGTGCTGCTGGTGGAGGTTCAGGCTCTTACCGCAGAAAGCATGCTGGGAGCGGCGCGGCGGAAGGTCAGCGGCTGCGATTCGGGTCGCGTGGCCATGATCATTGCCGTATTGGAAAAGCGGGCTGGCCTGCGGCTGGTTGATCAGGATGTATTCGTCAACATTGTTGGTGGCATTAAAGTGACTGATCCATCGGGCGATGCCGCCATTGCGCTGGCCATTGCGGGTTCAGCCATGAAGCGCGGCCTGCCGGGTAGGGCTTTGGTGCTCGCCGAACTTGGGCTGCTCGGTGAGTTTCGGGGTGTAAGCAATTTGTCGCAGCGGCTTGGCGAGGCAAGCCGACTCGGCTTTAAGCAGGTTATTCTTCCGGCGCGGCACAGCGCCAACGATAGCGCCGCTGTAAAAGAGGCCCAGCGAACCATGCAGGTGCACCTGTGCCAAACGATAGACCAGGCTGTCAGGTTGCTGGAATAGGCCGACGAGATAAGAACAGCGCTGACAGTTGCTGATATTAAATGGCTGCGGTGCGGGCTTTTGCCTCTGAAAGATGAGCCGAAGGTTATTTCTGCGAGCCATAGTCGAGAATATCAATGGCGGTGCCGTGTTGTGGCGGTAGTTCAATTACGTATAAATGATTGAGTCGCCAGGCGGTGCGGAACCAAAGGGCCATCGTGTGCGAAAGTTTTGGCGGCAGATGTGAACACCAAAGACCAAAGCTTAGTCCGCTGGCGTAGAGAGCGTTAAACACATGCCCGCGCGATATAAAATATGTGCGGTGAAGTTTCCAATGGGCACGGCGCATGGCTTGGCGCCACGATTTTATTGTGCCGATGGTGGGCATAGGCGGTTGTATGCCAGCCGCTGCAGCTCGGCGTAGGTAGATCAAGGCGGGGGCCGCGGCAAGGTGCATGCGCAGTGTGCCGCTGCTGCGGCTTAACGTGATTGTCGCGTGCAGGTTGAAATAGTCTTGTGCCGTTATAACCAGCGGCAAGGGTGGCAAGCCTTGAGCGGTGGTCCGGCGGATGCTGGCCGGGCGAATGGGGTTTAGTAAATCGTACTGTTGAATCAAACGCAATCGTGCGGAAGCGCAGGTGGTGGTCCATGCCATGCGTGTGGATGCTGGCCGGGCGGTTGCAGCGAGCCAGCCTCCGGCGGCAAGCGTTGTAAGGGCGGTGAGCACCGCAAAAGCGGCAACGCGCTTTATTGGCTGTGTGGTCAGCAGTGTTGCGGCCCATAGCAAAAGAAGCATGGTTGGAATGTATAAGATGACCGGCCAAAACCAACGGCCGGGAGCATGGGGTGCACCGATGTGCCAATCCGCGAGCTTGGCATTGATGAGAGTTGGCGGGGGTATGCACGTTAATCCCTTGCCCAGCTCCCAGATTTGGTGACCG
This sequence comes from Planctomycetota bacterium, assembly GCA_021780285.1. GTDB lineage: Bacteria > Planctomycetota > Phycisphaerae > WQYP01 > WQYP01 > JABEVB01. The sequence continues at coordinate 2,400 of JAJXZA010000404.1, read as the reverse complement.
CTCGGGCTGTCCTCGGAGTGGATTAGTCGCCAAGATGGCCCCATGGGCCAGGCAGGTGGGTTGCGGCCCCAATAATAAAAATGCACATCAGCGCAGAGCAGGGCCGCCAGGCGTTTGGGTGACATATCGTGTGCGATGCGGCGTGTGATAACAACGGCTTTACATCCGGCGAGCACAAGAGGCGAAGCACTGTACAGGTGCTGCCGCGAGAGCAAAAGCGCCATGGCCATGGCGTGGGCAGGTTGCAATTCCTGCAGCCATGCCGCAATTGTGGGCAGATGCTGCTGCAACCGATGCGGAATTGCAATAATAAAGGTACTGGCGCTGGAGGGTTGTGGAAGCGATATGGCCGCAGCTTGCAGAATCCAGGGCTTGCCGATGCGGCGAACGCCAATCGTAACGGGCCATTGTGCCGGGGGCAGCGTGCTGGGCTGGACGTAAGGGAGTGCTATAAGTGCCGAGGTGGCCGGCGGAGTTACCGTGCATACCCATCGCGGGCCGCCGCGGCCGTCGCGAATGCTGATTTGCAAGTAGTGATCGGCTGCAGCAGGCGGCAGGGGAATGCGAACAATAGCCCAGCCGTTGGGCGCGGGGAGCGAACCGGTTGCCAGTGAAGGGCGCAGGGTCGTCTGCTCGGTCGCTAGGGCGGCGGGGCAAAGGCTTCGTACGCCAACGAGTAAAACAAACACCGTGAGCCATACTATAGGGCTTCGGGCTGCACGGCATTGTGCAGTGCTCGCCTTGGTTGAGGAGGAGCGACGGTCGGATGGCTTGAGCGGCGTGTTTTGCATAAAGGCATTATCACCGGGCCGCGGTATCAGGGTATTTAACCAGCCAAGGGGAGCAGGCTTGATTGCTCCCGGTCAAAGTTTAGTCAGCATGGCCGAAGGCAGCATGGCGGCGGCTGCGGCGTCAATAAAATAGCTAAGCGTGCCATCGCGTGGGTCCAGACCCGCTGCGGGACACTCCTCCCGCCCGACGCCATCTACGAGAATGCGTCGCAGCGGGGCGGCTTTGGCTTCGCCGGCCGCAAGCACCAGCACTTCACGCGCTGCGTTAATCAGCGGATATGTGAAGGTAATGCGCTGGACGGACGGCGGCAATGTTCCTGGGGGAGAATCGGTGACAAGCCGGCTTTTTTCGTTAAGCGCTGCCGAATGTGGAAACAGCGAGGCTGTGTGTCCATCGCTGCCAAGCCCAAGCAAGATAAGATCGAAGTGTGTACCTGGGCTTGTAGAAAAAAAGTCGGTTAGTTTGCGCTCGTAAGCCGCTGCAGCATCGGCGGCGGTAGGGTGCTGGGTTGGCACCGGAAATACATGGCGTTTGTCGGGTGAGAGCCTGCAAAGCAGAGTGCGAAGCGCCATGCCGTAGTTGCTGCGCGGATCGGATGGCAGCACATGGCGTTCGTCGCTCATAAAAATAAAACTTTTGGTCCAATCCAACTGCGGAAGCATTTCTGGCGAGGCAAGGTCGGCGTACATAGTTTCAGGCGTGGAGCCGCCGGCGAGGGCAACGGAAAATTGCCCGCGGGCCGCAATTGCACTTTTACCGCTGGCGATGAAACGCTCGGCCGCTTGATGCGATAGCGTGGTGACATCTGGACATACAAAGATGGTCGGTATTTGCACGGCTTGAGCCTCTTTGGTGGAGCAACTTCAGTCGCTGTCGGCAGGAGCCTCATCGGCGACGGCGTTGTTGACAGGCGACTTGCGAAAAATGGCCAGCACTTTATCCAGCGGCACCACAAAAAGTTTGTTGTCAGGGTCGAACTCGACGGGTATTGCTTCGCGGGGGTCGAAAAGCACTTTGTCGTACTGGCGAATGGGAAAGTCTTCGTCATTTTCAATAAGTTTTGAAATGGCGATGACGCGCCCTGTGAGCGTTGGAATCTCATGATTGCCGGGCAGCACTATGCCGCTTTTGGTTTCGCGGCGGTTGTCATCTTTACGAATGACGACTCGCTTGCCAACCGGCTCAATAAGGTCAAATTTTAAAAGGTCTTTTTTGATGGGCCGATTGTCACTCACAAGCTAACTCCATAAAACCGTTTGGGCTGCCGTTGGCGCCTGCGGGGCGAACTGCGTTTACGGCTGGCCGCGTCCGAGAATATATCGCGGGGCGCTCATATGCAGGGCTGCCGAGGCGTTGCCGTGCTAATGCCGCCCTGCGGCATCAGCGGCCTGCAGTACTGCTGCAACTTTGTTAACCCCACCCTTCGGGCCGCTCGCCTTCATGCGTCTGTATCTTACGCCAATGGCAGGGCCTTTAACAAGTTGGAGTTTCGGTAATTTCAAGTAAAGCGCGTAAAGCCTCCGATGCAGTGAGTAGAAACAAAAACAAACACTGCAAGGAGGCACGATTATGGACGCAAAGGATGCTTACCAACGTACATCGGCATTA
>JAJXZA010000140.1 GCA_021780285.1 Planctomycetota bacterium | reverse complement strand
GCTGGGGGTTGTTGCGTACCCGTAGCGCATGCTTCAAACAAGCATTCAATCCGTTCCGCTTCGTCCTTGGCCGTGAGGGCCTGCAGCGCAGCCGTTTATTGTTGCGCGATGCTGAGGCTTCAGGGTTGCCGTCGCAGTGTGCGAGCACCAAAGAGGCCGCCGGCCATCATGCCGGGATGCGCCTGGAGTTTGACGCGAATAAAGTGCTTGCCTGCGGTAAGGTTTTGTGGAAGTTTGTATTCGATATGAAAAACCCGGTTCGGGTGCGCTGCGTGCAACGACTCGGTGGCGATCTTCTGGTTGTTTACCAGGATGTCAAAGACGCGGCCGCCTGCATCGCTGCCCCAAAAGGCGAGCATTAACTCCATGGGTTCGTTGGGCAACACCTTGAGCCGAAACGATATGTAGCCTCCATTGGAAGCATCGCGCCAGGAAATGCCCGCAACGCTGCCGGTGTTGCTGTTGGCAAAGCGCACCAGGTGCGGTTTTTCAGACCGTGGAATGCCAGGCTGGAGATGATCCACGGTGCGGGCGGCTAATTCCTGCTCAAACTGCTTTCGGGCTTGTAGCTTTTTCTGCTGCTGCTGCCACTGTTCGCGGGTGACATTGCGCCAGTAAACCGTATAGCGCGTATGCTGGGCGGCATAAAACGGAATAAGCTTGACATCCTCCGGATGGCCGACACCGTGCGTATGAAAGCAGGTGGGATCGGTGGGATCAGGCTTCACCCATTGAGCGACCGGCTTATCGCCAACAATCAAGTCAGGCACGATTTCGGGATCAGGCAGGTCGGCAAACTCAGATTGGTTGCCATCGGCGTACGGAATAGGCTTGGCCATGTCGGCGTTGCCCAGGTCGCCGGCGAGCACAATGGGGCCATGCAAAATCGCAATATGATCGGGTGAATGTTTCATGGCTTCGATGCGCAGCGGCATGGAAACATAGAGGTCCACCACATCGCCGGTTTTCCATTTTCGGCGCAGCACGAAGTAGCTGCCCGCTTTGGAGTCGGTTTTGGTTTGTTTGCCGTTGAGGGTGACCAACATTCCGTCGGTAGCCCAATAGGGATGACGCAAATGAATGGCCGCCGTAACTGGTTTGTCGCAGGTTATGGTAAGGCGCACGTGGTTATTTCTTGGAAAATCCGTTTCTTGACGAATGTGCATGCCGCAGGCTTTCCAGTGCAGTGCCGATGCGATAAAGACGGTAAGCCACAGGCTGTCTTTGCCGTCATGGTAATAAATTTGCTTGCCATATTTGGCGTGATTTTCCACACCGGTGCCGCAGCAGCACCAAAACGAATTAAACGGGGTGGAAAATGTCTTAAAGTGCCCCGGTTTGAGCGACATGTAATAGGTGACCATTCCCCCGGTGGGATCCTGCGAGGCGAGTATGGTGTTAAACAGGCATCGCTCGGCATAGTCGGCGTAGGCCATGCGATCGGGGTGCCAGCACATCAGATGGCCGGTGAGTTTGAGCATATTGTAGATGCAGCAGGTCTCCGCAGCGTGGCCGGTAAGGTTTTTGGCCGAGTCGCCTATGGGGAAGAAGTTTTCATAGTCGCCATGACCGCCGGTGACAAATGTACGCCAGAAGGCGACATCTTCCCAGAAGAACTCAGCTCCGGTGCGATATTTCTTTTTGCCGGTAAGTTCATACTGCCGGGCAATGCCGATGACGCGTGGAATGTACTGGTTGGAATGTACGCCGCTGAGAATGTCTTTGCGCTGCATAAGCGGGTCGAGTTGCGAATGTTCATTAAAAGCTTCGGCCATGGTGAGATATCTACGCTCGCCGGTGATAGCGTAAACATCAGCAAGCACCTCGTTCATGCCACCCTGCTCGCTGATGAGCATGGTCTGCATTTGGGCTTGGGATAGCTTGCGTGGAAATTGCCCGCACCAGTTTGAAAATTTGATCAGCACCTCGCGGGCCTGTTGATTTTGGCAGTACAGCCAGCTATCGCGCAGGCCGGCGAGCAGCTTATGGATGGTGTACCAGGGTGACCACATTCCGTTTAAGCTGAACGAGTATCGCGACTTAGGGTTGCCTACGTTAATGTCGCCGGCAAGGACGCGTTTCCAGATGGCCTTGCTGCCCGGTATGCCCGCGGCGTAGCCGTCGCCATTGGCCGCCTGCGCGCGGGCCGTCTCCGCAACCATGTAGGCGATGCGATCTTTAAACTTTGGCTCGCCGGTGGCGGCCCAAAGCATACTCACAGCCGAGAGATGATGCCCAAGCGAATGGCTGGCAATGCCCGAACCGGGACTCTCCCAGCCGCCATACTGCGGGCCTTTAGGCTTAAGACCTGCCTCCAGCAGCACCGGCGCCAGCAGGCGATCAGGCTCCATGGACATAAGCCATGCGGCGTCGCGCTGTTGGCAGTCTTTGAAGGGGCCGTCGAGGAGTTTCACATCACTTAAGTCAAAAGCAAAAGCCTGCATCGCCGGCCGGTGTACATGTGCCTGCTCATTTGCTTCGATGCGAAGCCCTTTGCGGTGCACTTGCGGAATAATGGCATTGGCGGTGCGCGAGATCATGGCCGCAGCGCCGGCCCATGCGCCGGCTGAGAGCACCTTTCGTCGTTGCAATTGCGAGGTATTTCCGGTTGATCGGGTGACTCTTAACATGTGTAGGCTCCAAGCGGGCAGCCGGCGATACTGTGGCCGACAATATCAAGAGTATAACGGCGTAATTGTGTTTGTATTCAAAAAAAACTTAGGGCGCTTTGCGCAATGTAGCAGTGCATTTTGCGCAAGTTAGGCCGCGGCGGGTGGGCGGTGGTCGCGGATTTCAGTTTGTTCCGCCTGGTACTGCCCCCATCGGCGCGGCGCGACGATGCGTTGGTCGGGTCTGCCAATAAATCTGGCGTCGGGCCATGCCGAATCATACCAAGCGGCATTTGCGCTGCAAAAACGTGGGTTATGAATATGAAATATCGCGTCACGCCAGAAAAATTGGCAGACCCGCGTTGGTCGGCGAGCCGAATGGGCTTGAAATTATGGAAATTTAAGACCACAATATTGTCGTTAAATGTCTCGTGGGTTCGCCGGGGCGGTTCAAAAACATCTTCAGGAGTACTATCATGAAACGGCACATCTTGTTGGTGGTTCTGCTGGTCGGTACGCTTTCGCTTTCAGGCTGCGGACCTCGCGTGAGCGGGTTTTCCGAAAACCAGTTAAGTCAGGCCATGGCGCAACAGCAAAATCAGCATGAGCGCATGGCGGCCGCTTTAGAGCTGGGGCGGCGGGGTGGGCAACAATCGGCGGCCATATTGATGCAGTACGTGAATGATCCGAACCCGGACGTTCAAATTAAGGTTATGCATGCATTGGCGGTATACATGTACGACCGCAAAGCCGCGCCGGCAATAGAGCAGCAAATGTTCAGCCCGCATGAATCGGTGGCGCGTAAGGCCATTTCGTGCATCAAGCATCTCGATTACTCCTCAGCGGTGCCAGATCTCAAGCGTTTGCGCGATACCTCAACCATGCCGGGGGTGGTGCGAGCGGCCCAAAACGCGATCGTCTATTTCCGGCGTCATGGATGAGTTTGTCGCTTGTCAGGTGAGAGTGAATGAATCATCTGCAGTGGCGGTACATTTATCGCTAAATTAGGGCTAAAAGCGCCGGATAGGTGGTGATGAGGGTTCGGTCAAGCTGGCTAATGGTACTGGAACGTATAAAAACGGTGCCTATCGCGTTTTGGCAGACGGCGTACGGGCTGGTACTGCCGAAACCTTCATTTAGATAATTTAATCATTGAATTTCCGGGTAGACCGACTATGATATTAGGAGATTGACCTAACAGGTGAGTATTTGTGATGGTTTTAGAATCTTTTGCATCTCCAGAGCCGGGTGAGAGGCTGGCGTCGCCGGGTGCGTCGTCGCTCAAACTTACCCGCGAAGGGGATGTTTCGATTGTAGAATTCACAAACCGAAAAATCCTGGATGAAGTCAATATCATGGAAATTGGGGAACAACTGTCTGCCTTGGTGCAGGCGGCGATGCGCCCCAAGATCATCATTTGCTTCCAGGGCGTAGATCATCTCTCATCCGCAGCCTTGGGCGTATTCATAACCATTAGCTCTAAAGTAAAGGCGCGGGATGGCCAGTTGCGTTTGTGCAGCATCAATCCGCAAATTTACGAAGTATTTTTAATCACAAAACTTAATAAGATGTTCCGCATTTATCCGACAATCAAGGAGTCGTTGGA
>JAJXZA010000213.1 GCA_021780285.1 Planctomycetota bacterium | reverse complement strand
ACTGTAAGCCGCGCCGATATGGATTGGTTTTTGTCGGCGATGCAAAGTGTGCTGGATGATGTGCAGCGTTTTCCCGGGGCCGCCTGGGATACGGTTTTGGGATTGGCCAAAAGCACCCTTAAGGTTTCGTAGGCGAACGTATTGAGGCGCTTAACGGCAGAACATTAATCAACTTTCAAGGCGCATGAACCAGCATGGGTCCAGTTAATCGGCGAATCGTGAAATGGGTGTTGCGCGTTATTGAGCGTCCGCGCACGACCCTGGCGATTGCCGCGGTTATGCTGGCGCTGTCGGTTTTTTTAGCGGCGCGATTTTTACCGGTCTCCACGGATGAAAACAAACTGTTTTCGGCGAAGGTGCGGTTTTTTCGACAGTATTTGACATTCATTCATAAGTTTCCGGAAAACGAGGCGGCGTTCGTGGCGGTGCAGGCACGCGATCCGGCGCATCCTCCGCCGACAGATCAATGGGTTAAGCTTGCCAGGGCCATTACTCAATCGCTGAGAAAGCTGCCGGAGGTTTCATCGGTGGATAGCCGCGTTCCGCTTGGGGAACTGGGGGCGCAGTCGCTGCTGTTTGCGGATTGGTCTGTGGTTCATAAGGCGGTTAAGCAGGCGCCGGCGCTGGCGCAGTTGGGGCGGGTATGGTCGGGTACCGGGCCGCTGGCGCTTTTGGGCGGGAGCCGGCTTGAGCGGTTTTTGCGTTTGGCTTCTGCGGCCCCGGCCGATGCGGAGTCGGTGCGCTTTATGAGCCGACTGATTGCGAGCATGCAGGCGGCGGAGCATTCGGCAGGTGATGGGGCGCGGGGCCGGGTTCCGGCGCCGTTCGGGATGGCACAGTTGGCCGGCGGGCAGGTTACACCTCAAACGCTGGGGTATTATTACATGCCGGCGGCGGACAACGCGGCGCGCTATCTGCTGGCCATAAGGGTGTATCCAAAGTTTACCTTTGATTCATTGGCGGCGGTGTCGGTTCCGCTGGAGCATATTCGCGCTGCGGTGCGGGCGGCGGCTGCACCATTCAGGCGGGAGTTTTCGGTGGGGTTGACGGGCCGGCCAGTACTTTCCGCTGATGAAATGCGGATCACCACGCACGATACCAACCGGGCGGAAATTGTGGCCATGCTAGTGGTGGTGGCGGGGCTTGTGATTATGTTGCGTTCGTTCTGGCTGGCGGTGGTGGCGGGCGTGTCGCTGGCCACGGCGATTGGCTGGACGTTTGGCTATGCTGCGGTGTCGGTGGGGCAACTCAATTTGCTCTCAACGGTGTTTGTCATAGCACTTATTGGCATTGGGATGGACTACCTGATCCAGATTGGGGTGCGCTACCGGGTTGAAGCACGCCGCTATGAACGTCAGCGGGCGGTATGGGCGAGGGTGTTCCGGTACGCCAGTCCGCCGGTGCTTACGGCCTGCGGCGGGGCAGCCGGGGCCTTTTTTGTGGCGGCATTTACCAACTTTAAAGGCGCGGCGGAGCTTGGCATTATTGCCGGCGGCGGGCTGCTGTTGTGTGTGCTGGCGGGCTATACGGTGCTGCCGGCCATTTTGGTGCTTAGGCCGCCAAAATTGCGGATGTATGACGTCGAGAATCGCTATCGGCATAAGGATAAACCGCCGCGGGCGGGCCTGTGGAAGTTCGGCGGTTTGGCGGTTTGGCTTGCGGTGCTCGGGGTTTTATTGCCCTGGGGCATGAAGTTGAAGTTCGACCCAAACCTGCTGGACCTGCAGGCACCGGGACTCGAGTCGGTCAAGCTCGTTCGCAAGCTGCCGACATGGTATGCAGTGGTGCTAAGTAAAAAGTTAGACGCTTTAGCGCCTGTGAACGCCCGGTTAAATGCTGCTGCGGCGGTAGCCCACTCGCCCATTGGGTCTACGAGCAGTTTGCTCAATGCCATCGCCAAACAAAAGTATCTTGCGGCCCACACTGCCATGGTTGGAGCCATTAAATGGACGCGGCCACGGCCCATTGTGCCGGGAGACTTGCCGGGTATTACGGCGGCAGCGCGGCGTTTGTACGTGAACTGGCAGCGGACATCGTCCGGGCGTGTTTCAGCAAAGGACCTGGCCGGGTTGCATGCCGTCGTGCAGGCTTTGAGCGTCGCCAACACAACACATACGCCGGCGGAAGCCAGTGCCGCCGCGGGAAGGCTTAGCGATTGGCTGCGCCAGTTTGTCCGTAAATTGAAGCAGTCGGCGGCGATGCTGTGCCCGCCGGCCCTGAATGTTCAAAAGCTGCCGCCTGCGTTGCGGGCGCACTACATGAGCGCGGATGGCACTTATGCATTGTATGTGTATCCGCGGTTTGACCTTTGGCGGCAGCATAACCTGGAATTGTTTGTGCATGCGCTTGCGGGTCAAGATGGCCAAGGGCTTCATGGGGCTGGTTTGGTGCCGGCTTCGATGGACTTAACGGGCATTGCACCGAATATCTATTACTCAACAAAGGCGATTCGGCAGGCGTTTATCGGATCGAGCATAGCGGCGCTGGCGCTGGTGATTGTATTGGTGTTTTTGGATTTGCGAAGCGTCAGCCAGACGTTGATGACCATAAGCGTGCTGGGGCTGGGGCTGCCCATGCTGGTATGCCTGATGGGGCTGCTCGGATTGAATTGGAACTTCGCCAACTTTTTCGGCCTGCCGATTTTGATTGGTGCCGGGCATGAGTACGGAGTGTTTATGATGCATCGTTACCGCGAAGCGGTGCACAACCCCAGGCGTGTATGGCGGTTTTGGGATGTGAGCGAGCGGGCGCTGCTGCTGTGCGCATTTGTTACATGCAGCAGCTTTGGATTTTTGTCGTTGGCGCGAGATCGGGGCATTGCCAGTTTGGGACAGGTGATGGCGCTGGGGATATTTTGCATTTATCTGGCGGCGATATTTGTCCTGCGGCCGCTGCTGCACTGGCGGCTGCACGTTGAAGAGGTGTATGATGCCAATGGTCGTGGAGCGTAAAGCCGCGACTGTCGCAATCAAACTTGCATCAAGCCTGCAGGAGGTCCGCCGTGCCCAGCACAGAACACATGCCGATATGGGTTGCGGGCAAGCCTGTTAAAACCGAGCCGCTGGAGCTTAAAAGCCCTGTTACCGGCGAAACGCTCGCGGCAATTTCGCAGGCGGGGCCGGAGCATATTGAACAGGCGATTGCCGCCATGAGCGAGGCGGTGCGCCGTGGCCCGCGTTGGGCCGCCGTTGACAGGCAGCGCTCTTGCGAGCGGGTGCTGCGGTTTGTGATGAGGCATCAAGAAAAGTTCGTCAAGACCATTGTTGCCGAGGCCGCCAAGCCGGTGGCTGCGGCAATGGTGGAAACCCAGCGGGCGATTACCACGCTGGAGTTATCGCTTCAGGAGAGTACACGCATCGGCGGCGTGCAAATGCCGGTGGACATTGATGCGGCCCATCGCGATTATTATGCGGTTGTTGAACGCGTTGCGGTCGGGCCGTGCCTGTTTATAACGCCGTTTAATTTTCCGCTGAATCTGGTGATTCATAAAATAGGGCCGGCAATGGCCTGCGGATGCCCTTTTATTCTTAAGCCTTCGGAGCGCACGCCGCTGACTGCACTGCTTCTTGCCGAGGCGCTGGCCGAGGCGGAGTTGCCGACGGGTTTTTGGAGTGTGCTGCCGTGCGGTCGCCAGCATATTGCCTCGATGGCAGCCGACGAGCGAATTGCGTTGATGTCGTTTACTGGTTCGGCCAAAGTAGGCTGGGGCCTTAAGGCACAGGCTGGTCACAAGCAGGTGGTTTTGGAACTTGGCGGAAATGCCGCCGTCATTGTAGAACCTGACGCAGATTTGAAGGATGCCGCCGATCGCATAACCGCAGGCGCCTTTGGCTATGCGGGGCAAAGCTGTATTAGCGTGCAGCGCATAATGCTTCAGGAGGCCATCGCCAAGCAGTTAACGGACGAGCTCGTACGCAATGCACAGGCCTTGAAAGCAGGCGATCTGCTGGATTCGCAAACACAGATAGGCCCGATGATAGACCAAGCCGCCGCGATGCGCATTGAAAAATGGGTGGCAGATGCTGTGGAGCAGGGAGCGAAGGTGTTGTGCGGCGGGCGCCGGCGGGGGGCGTTTTATGAACCGACGCTGCTGACACAAGTGCCGGCAAACTCTCCTCTGGTATGCGAGGAGGCCTTTGGGCCTGTTGCGGTGATTGAGCGTTATAGCACGTTGGCAGAGGCGATTAAGCTGAGCAATGCCAGCCGGTATGGTTTGCAGGCGGGCATTTTTGCGCGCGACTTGTTGAAGGCCCGCGAGGCATTTGAGTTGTTGAATGTCGGAACGGTAGTGATTAACGATGTGCCCACCACCCGCAGCGATGCGTTGCCCTATGGCGGCGTAAAAGATTCTGGCATTGGGTATGAGGGGGTGCATTTTGCTGTTGAACATCTCACACGTTACAAGACGATGCTTACGCGAACAAAACCCGCGGCGCAGTTGCCGAAATAGCGGCGATGGCCTGCGGCGGCTGTGCGAACACATGCCGCAGAAGTGCGGCAATACGGCCGTAAGCTCGCTTGCGTCGCTGGGAAAGAGGCCCAAATTCGTGTAATCTCTTCGCTTTCCCAGATTGGCCAACCCGGGGCCGCGTGGGAAACTCCGCTGTTTTTGAAGGATGTCTTCTGATGGAAGTTGGAATTGTCGGCCTGCCCAATGTGGGTAAATCAACCCTGTTCAACGCACTGACCAATGCCGGGGCATTGGCGGCTAACTATCCGTTTGCCACCATCGAACCGAATGTCGGCGTGGTAAGCGTGCCTGATGAGCGTTTGGAACAGATCCGATCGCTGATGCCGACAGAAAAGCTGGTGCCCGCCCTGCTGAAGGTTGTGGATATAGCTGGCATAGTGCGGGGGGCGAGCAAAGGCGAGGGTTTGGGGAACAAATTTTTGTCGCACATCAGGGAGGTGGATGCGCTGCTGCATTTGGTGCGGTGTTTTAACGATGCGGATGTGGTGCATGTTGACGGAGCGCCAGACCCCTTGCGAGACATGGACACCATAGACACCGAACTGATTTACGCGGATCTTGAAACGGTGGAGCGCAACCTCGAGAAGCAGCGGAAAAATGCCCGCGGCGGCGACAAGGAAGCTGTTGCCGCAGTGGAACTGCTTACCACCATTCTCGCCGGATTGCAGAAGGGGCAGCCGGTTCGCGCTTTGGGCGATTTTAAGCCCGATGAGCGCCGCATTATTCAAACGACGGGCTTGATGACCTCTAAAAAGGTGCTGTACATCGCCAATGTTGACGAGGCGGACCTGCATGGTCAGGGGCCGTTGGTGCAAGTGGTTCGGCAGCGTGCCGAGCGAGAAGGCAGCACAGTGGTGCCGGTGTGTGCGAAGCTGGAATCCGAACTCGCGGAGCTGTCTGCCGAGGACTGTAAGGCGATGCTGGCCGATTTAGGCATGTCGGAGCCGGCATTGGCCACGGTTGCCCGCGAGGCGTATAAGTTGCTGGGGCTGCAGAGCTACTTTACGGCCGGCCCCAAGGAAATACGGGCATGGACGATTCCGGTGGGCGCGACGGCACCGCAGGCCGCGGGCGTCATACACAGCGATTTTGAGAAAGGTTTTATCCGCGCGGAGGTATACGCGGTGCGCGATTTGCTTCAATTGAAGTCGGAGCAGGCGATTCGGGCGGCCGGCAAGCTGCGATCCGAGGGTAAATCGTATGTTTTTCAGGATGGAGATGTGGCACACTTTCTGTTTAATGACTGATGGTGATGCAGTGATAATCGTTAAGCCCTGATGTTCATCTGCGCGATGGCGTCCGGCAAATAATCGCGGCAATTTTTGTGTGGTAACGCATATGCCGGTTGTGCTCTTGCATGGGCTGTTAATGCGGCGATGGCAAAACCGAGTTAGGCGGCATGGGTGTGTTGTTAATTCGCAGCAACTGTATTTGCGTAACGCGCCAGTCTCCGGGGGCAGTTTGATCTTGCCAGTGAAAGCGCCAGTAAGAAATGATGGGTCCGCCGAAATTGCGTGTGTCGGTCCAGACGTTCATGTCGGAAACCGCCGTTTGGCCTGTAATATGCACCTTCAGCAGACGAATATAATTTTGGGTGATGTTGATGTCGGCGAGCCTCTGGGCCAGCGTGCGTTGAATGTCTGAAAAGTTCCAACGGCCGAAGCGCACGTCAGGCGAGAGTTCGCGCATGATGCGGCCAGCTTGCTTTTGTTGAGCAGCCTCGACGAGCGTTTCGTGGCAGGCGATGAGGCGTTCGCGCGGGGTTTGAACAAAAAGGGCCAGAAGCACCCAGAAAAAAACGGCGAGCAGGGCAAGAGCGCCGACGTTGCGCATTCTGACGTTGGCATTGGTCATGCCACGCCAGGTAATCGCGGCCGCGGCTATGAACACGCCTCCCCAGAGCAACCAATGATTTTCAAACAGAAGGCGGGCAAGGCTCTGCGGAAAAGAGCTTGGCAGGCGAATGGCCAGCAGCAGATTAGTGGGCATGCTGTGGGAAGACGCAACGTTGACTGGTAACGTAACCATGCGCGGCTATTGGCTTGCGCCGGTGGAACTGCCGTTGGAAGCGTTAACGGCATACTTGCTGGCCAATTCCGCCTGGTCTTTGAGGATACTCAGATTGACGGGTGGAATGGTCTGGCCGCTAAGGCCGTCGTATTTGGGATTATAAGCGGCACTCTGGCCCTGCTGATGGCAACCGGCCAAACAGCCGGATAAGAGAAACGCACCGACCCAGAAGGCTCTTTTCAGCATGGCAGTGTACTCCTGAAAAAACAAGGCTTAGCAGTGTGCCCCGTAGTATCTGAGGCAAATAATAACATGTAACTGCGGCAATGGCTATAATTTTATACAAAGTCGCTTGGGGCTTGGGGTGAGGCGGATAGGTGGGACGAAATGAGAGATTGGCGGTAAAATCAAAAAACTTGACCGCACGGCGGCAGGCTAGGCCTTGTGCTTTGGCATAGGGCGTATAATTGGCAACTGCTGGCAGGAGACAAACCACTCATGCTTTATAATCGCAAGCGTACAGTATTGGTGATGGCAGGTTTACTGGCGGCCGGTGTGGCGGGTTGCTCGTCCGATAAGCCGGTGCACAACAACCCGCCTGTGGCTGCTCAGGATTTAAATGCCAAGGTTTATCAGGGTTATCCGGCGCTTAACGGAACCATTGAGAATTTTGCGGCATTGGCGTTTGACAGCCCTGTTTTGGTAAGAGGTTATGGCCTGATCGCCGGATTGCCCCGCACCGGCAGCGGCGAAATGCCCCCGGAGGTGCGTGCCGCGCTGCTGAACCGATTGGTCAAAAATGGGATAGGATTTTTGTCCAAGGGGACGGCGCAATATAATCCGGCTCGTATCTTAAGTTCGCGCCAAGTGGCGGCAGTGCTGGTGGAGGGTGTTATTCCGCCGCTGGCCACCAAGGGAACCAATTTTGATCTTCGCGTGGTGGCACTACCCAATACGCAGACCACCGACATTCGCAATGGGCTGCTCTGGACGGTACCGCTGCGGGTGCATATTCGATTCGGCAACCGCAGTCATCCGATGGCAGCGGGGCGCGGGCCGGTATTTTGCGATCCCATTTTGCCTGGCGGCAAAGGCTTGCTGCCGGCAAATGCTATGGTTCGCAGCGGCACGATCATGGCGGGCGGTATTGTGCGCCATAGTCAACCGGTGGTGCTTGATTTATATGCTCCATCGTATCGCATTGCGGCGCTGATTCAGCGGGTGATTAATGAACGCTACGGCGGATTTCCGCCGGTGGCGGCAGCGCAAAACGATACGCTTATTACGCTGAAGATACCGCCGGAGTACCGAAGCCGGCCTGCTGAGTTTGTTGATTTGGTGATGCATTTATATTTGCGGCAGGATGTGCCGGGCTTTACGCACAGTCAGGCGTTGGTGTTGCTGAAAGCTTTGCATGATCCGATGGCCCCGCATAGACAGTTGAGCGTAGCGCTGCAGCAATTGGGCCGGACAATCTTACCGCTGTTGCGGCAGCACTATCACTCGAGCGATCCTACAGTCGCGTTTTATGCGGCTCGCGCCGGGGCCATGATGGGTGACGAGGATGCGATCAGCGTGCTGGGCCGCGTTGCGCTAAACGAGGGCAGCACGTTTCGGCTTGCATCGCTGCAGGCATTAACGCACTGCCATGATGCGGTTCGGGCCACGCTGTACATGACAAAGCTGCTGGCTTCGAGGCAAGTGCCCATTCGTCTGGCCGCGTATAAGGCCTTACTCAATATGCATTCGGGAGCGGTGTACAGCCAGTCGGTGGGCGGGAAGTTTTATCTGGACATTGTACCTGCGCCGGGGCGCACGCTCATTTACGCCACGCAAACGGGTGTGCCGCGCATTGCCATTATCGGGCCGGTGCCATCGCTGCCGGCAGGCGCTTTGTATATAAGCCAGCATAGCGCCCTGACTGTAAATTATCCCTTTGCCGCAGCGGCAATCGCGTCCAGGCCCGCGGCAGCCCTTCCGGCGTCACCGGCAGCTTCAACGAACCTGCCGGTACAACTCATCTATCGCGACCGCATCAGTGGTGACCAGACGGTTCTGGCCACGGGGCCGGCATTGCCCAATGTGCTCATCGCCTTGGGGCAGGCGCCTAATCCGTTTGCGCCGAAGTACGATCCTCGCACGAAATACATAGCGGCTTCATATCAGCGGATCATTGAAATGCTTTACAGTATGTGTCAAGCTGGTCAGTTGCCGGCGACATTTATGCTGCAGGAATCTCCGCAAAATCAGGTGGCATTATTTGCTTCGCTTAATAAGCCGCGGCCGAGCGGCCACTTGCTTAATGGCTCGGCGAACGCCACGCAGCGAGGCGCGGGTGTCTCACCCTTTACAACCAAGCTGCCCGGAGAAGAAAGCAGCCATTGAGCGGGTTTACGATGATGGCGATTATTTCTGACGCTTGTCTGGCCTGCCGCCGGCATCGTGGGAATAAGCGGATGGGGGCCGGCGATGTTGCGAAAGATCCGCAAAGAGTTTTTTGTGACGGCCATCGCGAAGCAGGGTAATGCGGACCCGCGAGGGGTTATCGCTTACGCGGTCTATGACGCGGGCAAAGAATCGAATCGGCACGCCGTCTATGCGTGTGATAATGTCGCCCAGCTTGATGCCGGCCGCTTGTGCGGGTGAATTCTTAAGAACTTTGTCCACCCTTACGGCTCCCTGGTTACCCAGAGCCGGCCATTGTCGGCGCAGGGGATCGTTAAGGCCCACCTGGGTATATTTGATGCCAAAACTTGGCGTGGGCCAGTTGCCGGTGCGTACAAATGCTAAAAAGTCGCGGCGCATATGCGCCAGGTTGACGAGCCGGCCATCGCCCGAGAACCCCACCAATCTGCCTGAAAAATCAAGCAAAAATACCGGATCATGTAGAGGGGCATAAATGGGCTTTGGCAAAGCTTGTCGCAACGGACGGTCTTGAGAGCCGCTGCGGTTTAAAGGCATCTTGTGGGTGTCGGGCAGCAGGATCCATTCATTGTCGGAATGTTCCATGGGCACGGCCACCAGTGCGGCGGCGGCCCGCATTTTCTGATGCGATAGCGGCAGGGGGCTGGTGGCGGCATCGGCCGGCAGTTTCAGCATGGTCAGGTTGTGAATGTAATCAGACCCTAGGATGCGTGCGGTGACGTTTCGGCCGCCCGGCAAAATGACTTTGACGGTTTGTTTAGATTGCGGTCCCGCAAGGGCGGTAAGAACTAAAACGCGATCAGGATTTTGCACCACGATTCCAGCCAAAGGTTCGCGTGGGCCATGCCGCAGCAGTGCAATGCGATTGTTTACAACACGCCAAATTTGCCAGGGAGCGGGTCGGTCTTCCTGATTCAGCGTGATTAGAAACCGCTTTAGTAGAAAAAGCTCGGCCCGAGGGTTATGCCTTAAGTCGGCAAGACGTTTGGTAACTTGGTCGGACTCGCTGGTTCGTTCCGACCGCGAGTGATGGTCCCAGGTGCGTTGAGGCACAATTGAAACACCCGGTGTCGTAAACTGCTTGCCGTGTGGCGGATGATGCGACGCAAAGAAGCCATGTCGGCGTATGAAGTTGATTTTCCAGGTGCGAAACTCGCCGCGCAGGTTGTTGGGCAAAATGTCGTCGGGGTTTGGATTGGGCACAACAAGCACCATGGATTCAGATAGCTTTTGCCGAATTTTACGGGTTTCGGTGGTTAGCTGTGCTGCAAGCGACGATGAGCCTGCCGACGAAGCGGTGGTGGAAGCGACCATGTCGGCATCGGCGCGGCGTATGCCGGACATACAACTCAACAGCACCAGCGCGGCGATTGCCAACCCGAAGTGTTGCCCGATGGTAATCGCCGAGCCTGCCGGGCCGGCGACCAATGGGTGTCGCTTGTAAAGACTCTGCTGTGTTGACGACATCGGCATGGGTACTGGTAGATGCTCCGTTGTTGAAACCATAATTTAAGAAAAGTATAGCTGCCCGCGGTGTGGTAAGCACTGCCGGGGACTAAAACTGTCCCTGCTGCGCCAGCGACACCGAAGAGGCGTCCCCGCCCGGCGGGGTTGCCTGCGTCTGTTGTACGTATTGTCGGGCGTAACGCTCAAACTTTTTGGCATCGCTATAACTGCGAAAATTCTGACTGACGGTTTCGCCGTTGGGCAGTGCCACGCGAACGGTATATCCCGGAGCGGTTGTTGTGCTAGCGCTCTGGGTGGCAAAGCCCAATCGCCCCAGTGCAAAGCCGCTGACTCCAATGGCCAAGCATGCCGCAATGGCGGCAGCCCGCTTAAGCCACCACATGCGTTTGCTGGAGACGATCAATCCGTCGGCGGGAGTAACCGGGACGTTGCCTTCGGTATGAATCTTGTGTAAAAACTGGTCTACTAGCCGCGCGGTTTGGGCCTCAGACGGTTCATAACTTATCCAAACCCGTTCACGATCATGCCGCTGCTTTCGCACTTGGGCGATGAGGTCCTGGGCCGGCGGGTTGTTGGCAACCATGGCCTCAAACTGGCGAATTTGCTCCATAGGCAATTCGCCATCGAGATATTCTTCTATGGTGCTACGATCGGGAAGCATAAACATCACCAACTTTCTACCTGTACCAAGTATCAGGATCCCCGGTTTGAGCATCGGATTTACACATCCGGTAAATCGGCGCTGCCCGACGTCTCTGTTGCCGGCTCGTGTAGCTTTGTCAGCCGCACGCGTGCTCTGTGCAACCACGTTTTTACCTGCGACTCGGACGCATTCATGGTTTGGGCAATTTCACGATAGCCCATTCCCTGTTGCTCCCGCAAGACCAGGGCTTCGCGCCATGGCGGAGGCAAGGACTCTATAAAGTTGCGGAGGCGATCGCCCGTTTCACGGGCAATGCTCGTTTCGGCGGGGTCGTCCTCTCGCCCGAGCGTTGCGAGCAGCACCTCATCGGCATCCAGTGATTTGCCCACTCGACGCCGTCGGCAACTTATCACATTGCGAGCCACGGCCTTGGCCATGAGCGACCATCCACCGTCGGACCAGTCGTACTCATCGCGATGCTTAAAAAGACGCAGCAAAGCGTCTTGCACGAGGTCTTCGGCTTGCTTGGAGTCTCGGGTTTGCGCGCCGAGCATTGCTCGCGCTAAGGCGGTAAGGCGACCCATATTGGCGTTGATCGCTGTTTCAAAGTCGGTCATAGCCGGTCTTGGGCCTGCCATCGTAAAACCCGGACCTCATTGTTTAGCACGAACGCAAGGCTCATTGGTTGCAACATTCATTCGTTCGGCTCGCCGGCGAAGGCCAGCCGCGCTTTCGCTTGGAGGTAGTATAACCCAAAAGCGTCCGATATTCCTGCATAAATGATCGGTAAATGCGATATAAATTTCTGCGGAAAAATTACGATCATTGGCCGCGCCGACGCCGAACGTGCTGGAAATAAGTTTTAGCATTGCGAAATTACATATGCGGCTGGTGCCAGAAAGTGTACGTGTGTTTTGACGGAGTTTAGTGGGGCATATTACCGGCGGTTTGAGTGTTATTGCTACCGCCAAAACGCCGAGAATAACAACGGGTCTTTGCCATTGGGGTGGTGCAAATATACAATATATGGTTTGAGACGGGACGTCTTGCCGGGCATGGGAGAGCGGGTATTGGCCACCACCCATAGGCTCTGGCGGTTTGTGTAAAGTCAGGGTAAATGACTGGTACTGCTACAACAGCTTCTACGATGATGGTTCATCCGTCAGCATTTACGGTTCTTCAGCCGTACATGCCGGTATTTTATGCGTCGTTTTTGGTGGCGCTGGTGCTGACGCCATTAATGCGGCATCTGGCAATAAAAAATGGCGTGGTGGATGAGCCGGATTTCAAACGCAAAGTTCACGCGCACCCCATTGCCTATTTGGGGGGCATAGCCACTTTCATGGGGTGGATGGCGGGTATTGTCACCAGTTATTTCATCCATCCGATGCAAGTAAGTTCGACTTCATTGACGGCGGTACAGGTGCCTCCGGGCGTTATCGCCGGGGCGATGGTTATTGTGGCTACCGGCGTATTTGACGACTTTTTTGGCCTCTCGCCGCGGTACAAAATATTTGGACAGTTTCTAGCCGGTGGATTGCTTTTCTTCGGCAATCTTGATCAGTTGGGGTACATCGGCGCCCGTCTGGATATGGCCAACATGGTGGTAAACCCGCTTGAGCGCCACCAACTTATTGGCGTGGTGCAGCATTGGGCTTTGTACCCGACAGTCGCGACGATGTTTAGCGCCCTGATGGTTATTTTTATTATCATTGCCGCGTGCAACGCCACCAATTTGCTTGATGGATTGGATGGGCTTTGCAGCGGTGTTACGGGTATTATGGCCATTGGCTATCTCATTTTGGCCGTACATTTGGCGACCGCCAATTTGACCACGCCAGGCGTAGCGCCGGTAGACCCGGTGCGCATATCCATGAGTTTAGCACTGTTGGGAGCTGTGCTGGGATTTTTGCCATTTAACTTCAACCCGGCAAGCATTTTTATGGGCGATACCGGCAGCATGTTTTTGGGCTATGTTTGCGGGACGATGATAGTTATGTTTGCGCATGATGGCATTGCGCGGTGGTTTTTGGCGGCGGTGGTCATCTTTGGACTTCCGATGCTGGATACATTGCTGGCTATTGTGCGGCGTAAGCTTAACGGGCGTCCTGTGTTTTCGCCGGATTCCGGTCACTTCCATCACTTTTTGGTACGCCGAGGGCTTTCGGTGCGCAAAGCTGTGCTGGTAAGCTATGGACTTACCGCAATGTTCGTGAGCTTTGCTTTGGTGATTGTGATTATTCCCACGCAGCTTGCATTGGGCATTTACCTGGTGCTGTTTGGCTGGCTGGTGGTTGCGGCGTTTAAGATGGGCATGATATTTCAGCAGAGGGCTGTACCAGCCAAAAAAACCGTCATACCACCGGTTACTCCACGGAGCGAACCTCCAGCGACAGCGGATCAGCTGCCAGTGGTCCTCCCTTTGGAAAAGCAGGCCGGTTAAAAGATATCGTCGTCTCGCTTTCGACAATCAGATGCATTCGGCCATACTCATTGATGATTTGCGTATCAGTAAATACGCATTCATTCTGGCTTTATGCCGAGCCTAAGCTTGTGCGTGGAGAGCTTGCGCCGCATATCCATTTATTAAATGGGCGTCCACAACGCGTAGCCTCTTATAGAGGCTATCATCAGGGCGCGATCATGGAGACGTCATGCAAGTCAATCCACTGAATTAAACTGACATTAATGTGTAGTTACAGACATGGTGCCGGCTGCGCGGCAAATGTTGGTGGGTGGTGGAATATGGTTTGGAATAACAAACACGCTGATCATTGTAATAACTCTTGCTTTGTTCGTTTATCATGGTAGAACGATGTCTGCTGAAAACCAAAGTTATGGAGATAAGGTATGTTTATAGCTCGCCCCAAGCTGCGTCAACTGCCGAGACCACGCCTTATTGGCTTCGCCCTGGCGGTAATGTTACTGGTTGCACCGGGCCGGGCAACTTATGGTGCAGTAAGTAGTTTGTTCAGTTCGCATATGGTGCTGCAGCGCGACATGCCGGTGCCCGTGTGGGGTTGGGATAAGCTCGGGCAGAGGGTGAGCGTTTCATTTGCCGACCAAAAGGTTCAGGCGACTGCGGCAAGTGACGGGTACTGGCTGGTTCGGTTGGCGCCGATGCACGCGAATCCGCAGCCGCAGGTGATGCGTATTGCCGGCAGCACGGTACAGCAACTCGCCGATGTGCTGGTGGGAGATGTCTGGCTGTGTTCAGGCCAGTCTAATATGCAGTATCCGCTTCGCGGGTGGACGCGTGGCGGGGGCGCGCGCAAGGAAGTGCCCAAGGCTGATTATCCGCTCATTCGCGCGGTTTATATTCCGATGGTGCTTGCGGGATCGCCGGCGGCGAACGTTTCGGCTAAACCGTGGCAAGTTTGCACGCCGAAGACCGCGGTGAACTTTACGGCGGTGGGCTATTACTTCGCGCGTGACCTTGAGCGTAAAATTCATATCCCCATCGGCATCATTGAATCGTATTGGGGAGGCACCAATATTCATTCATGGATGCCGCGAAGCACATTCTTCAGCACCCCTGAATTGAAGTTTGATAGAGCGTTGATTATCAGGGCCGAAAAGGTTGGCGATACGCTGAACAAAGCGTATATGGTGCGGGTGGCCGCGTGGCTTAAATCCGCCCAGGCCGCGGAAGCCGCAGGCAAACTCATACCCGATCCCCCGGTGGCGCCGATCAACCCGATAGCCCGTGGCCCCTGGCAGCCGACGAGCATTTATAATGCGATGATTCATCCCTTGGCTCCATATGCCATCAAGGGCGCTCTGTGGTATCAAGGCGAAAATAACGTCAGCCGCACGTTTTACCGCTATGAGTTGCCGGCGCTCATTACGTCGTGGCGCAAGCTCTGGGGGCAGGGCAACTTTCCATTTTATATCGTGCAGATAGCGCCCTTTGACTACGGTAGACCTTGGAATAAGGAAGCGGCCCGCATTTGGCAGGCGGAGGAGGAAACCGTGAAGACCGTGGCCAACACGGGTATGGTTGGTACCATGGATATTGGCATGTTGCACAACATTCATCCATTTGATAAGCGTGATGTTGGCTATCGGCTTTGTCTGCTGGCGATGGCCAAGACGTATGGCGCAAAGGACCTGACATATCTTGGGCCGACATTTAAGACAATGGCCATAAAGGGCAATGCCGCCATCATCCGCTTTTCTCATATAGGGGGTGGATTAAAATCGCGTAATGGCCAGCCGATTGATTGGTTTGAAATTGCCGGCAGTGACCATAAGTTTGTGCCGGCCTTGGCAAAAATCGTCGGCAATACGGTTATTGTGAGCGCTCCGGGCGTGGCACATCCGGCGGCAGTGCGCTACGGTTGGAATGACCGCATCGAAAAGTCCAATCTTGAAAATACTACCGGACTTCCCGCGATGCCATTCGCAACGGATGTGAACGAATAATCGCCGCATGAGCATGAGTTGGGGTCTATATCGTTGCTTATCGTGCATAGTTTATTGCCTGTATGACTGATGTTCATCGGGGGCCGCATGAAGTGATAGGCCATATGAAACGCCCATTCAGGCTGGCCGTGATATGTTGTAGATAATCGAGTCGCTAACGCTCTATTAAGGCTTCGTATAAGGAGTATTGGTTATGTTGGCTGGCTTCAAAAAGTCTTGGCCTTTAATTCTTCTGGCCGCTATTGTCTTGAGTTGTGGCCTGTTGGATCTTCCACTGATATGTCGCGGGCAAATCGTACTGGCTCCGCCGGGACGGCATGTTGCACGAGAATCCATTGAATGGATTCGTATCTGGCTGCCCAATGTTATGCGGCCCCAACTGTCGCATAAGGTGGTGGGGCAATATGGAAAAGGCAAAAGCTGGGACTTACACCCGGCGGTAAAACCATCATTGCCGCAGGTTTTACTTATAGGCGACTCAATTACGGAAATGTATTATCACGATGTTGCCGCAGATTTGAAAGGCAAAGCCTACGTTGGTTACATGGCGTCGTCACTGTGCATTGGCGATCCGATGCTTCCCCGCCAGATCAAACTGCTTCTGCAGAATTATCGCTTCAATGTTATTCAGTTCAACAACGGTATGCATGGGGCTGGCTATAGCGAGGCGGAGTACGGCAAGGACTTTCCGCGAGTTATCAAAACCATTCAAGCAAACGACCATGGCGCTAAGCTTATTTGGGCCAACACCACGCCCACCCGCACGGGCAAGCAGTTCGCTGCATTTTCGCCTTGGAACAATCGCATCATCGCTCGCAATAAAATTGCCGATGCCTACTGTAAAAAAGCTGGTATACCGATCAATAACCTGTATAAGGTGCTGCTCCACCATCCGGAGTATTACGCAACGTGGGGCGGCGGCGTACATGAAAATCCAAAGGGGCAAGCAGCCGAAGCCAAGAGGGTTGCGGCTGCGATTCTCAAACAGATTGCAGCATTAAAGCCGGCCTGACGCGTAACTAATCGAAGCCTCTGGCGTGGGTGCGGCCATATTTTTCGGCAAAGGCCCGGCAACCGCCAATAGTGCGGATTTTCCGCATCCCCCTTGGGATGCGCGGGCGTCCCCACCCGCACGGATCGCCAGCAGGTTGTCAGCATTGCGCTTCGCTTGGGTATTGCAAATATGATCCCCTGCCGAAGTGTCAAAAAATATGGCCGTACCCTACATTGCACACCTGTAACATCTTGTTTTCTTAGCAAGAATATTGCGCATGCATCAAGCAGCAAACTTGGCCACATCTGTGTCGCGCAGGCACAGAGCCGTGGTCATTATCAGTTGTCCACAACTCGTGACACGATAGTATCGCGTGCCGGAGACTTTACGGATCAGACCGTGAGCGCGTAGAAGTCGCAGCAAACGCGTGGCCCGTCCGGACATGCGTCGCAATTGTTGCGGATCGCAGGTCTGCGGC
>JAJXZA010000305.1 GCA_021780285.1 Planctomycetota bacterium | reverse complement strand
ACTTTCAAACTCAGATCACGTCCGACGCTTTGCTTGATTTTTCAGTAAATGTAACAATAGACGGCCAAACAATTACCGAAGAAGAAATCCGGGCGATTCTCGCCGCGTCCAACGGGCTTACGCTGCTGCGCGGTAAATGGGTTGAAATAGACCGCGACAAACTCGCCCAAACCCTCGCCCTCTGGAAAAACGTTGAGCATACCCACGGCCAAGAGGGGCTGTCGTTTTCGGAGGCCATGCGGCTTCTCGCCGGGGCCGGCATTCAAGGGGTCTCCGCCGCCGCTGCGGCCGAGGCCGCCCTCGACTGGAGCGAAGTAACCGCCGGTGAAGCGCTGGCCGCGCGACTCGCCGCACTGCGACAATCACAGGCAGAACTTGACTTAAAAGCGCCTGCGGGCTTAAACGCAACGCTGCGCCCCTACCAGAAGATAGGGGTGCACTGGCTCACATTCATGGCTCAGCTCGGCTTGGGCGCGTGCCTCGCCGATGACATGGGCCTGGGAAAGACCATCCAAGTCCTTGGGTTATTGCTGAACCTTAAAGGCCATACTGCCAGCGCCCCCACCGCAAGGCCCTCGCTGCTGGTTCTACCGGCGTCACTCATAGGAAACTGGAAAGAAGAATTGGCACAATTCGCGCCATCTCTCCGGGCCTTTATCGCCCACCCTTCCGAACCGCGCTTCGCGGCCGATAGCGAATCTGCCCCCGCCGACATTCAAGATGCCGACATTGTCATTACAACCTATGGAATGGCCGCCCGCCTTACATGGATTGCCGCCCAACATTGGAATCTTGTCATACTTGATGAAGCCCAAGCCATTAAAAACGCCGGCTCCAAGCAGTCGAAAAGCGTCAAGCAACTTAAGGCCGCGGCTCGTGTTGCGCTCACCGGCACACCGGTCGAAAATCGCCTCTCCGACTTATGGTCCATTTTTGACTTTATTAATCCAGGCCTGCTGGGCAATGCCAAAGAGTTTGCCACTTATGCCAAAAGGCTTTCGGAGTCGAATAGCGGCTACGCGCCGTTAAGGTCGCTCGTGCAGCCCTACATTCTCCGACGGCTCAAAACAGATAAGAGCATTATCGCGGACCTCCCCGAAAAGACCGAAGTCGTCGCCTTCTGCAATTTAAGCAAACAGCAGATTGTGCTTTACCAGCAGGCGGTGCATGAATTAAGCCAGCAGCTTCAAACCCTGGCCGGCATACAGCGACGGGGTGTGGTGCTCGCTTATTTGATGCGATTTAAGCAAATTTGCAATCATCCCGCCCATTTGCTTGGCAACGGCGACTACCATCCACACGAGAGCGGCAAGTTCGAGCGACTGCGCGAGCTATGCGAAGAAATCGCCGCCCGTCAGGAAAAACTTCTCGTTTTCTCACAATTTCGCGAATTGACCGCCCCGCTGGCGATGTTTTTGCAAACAATTTTTAAACGCGAAGGCCTCGTTCTGCATGGCTCGACGGCTGTTGCGGAAAGAAAATCGCTGGTACAACAATTTCAAGCTCCCGGCGGCCCGCCGTTTTTTGTTCTATCGCTCAAGGCTGGCGGCGTAGGTCTCAACCTTACCGCCGCATCACATGTCATTCACTTCGACCGCTGGTGGAACCCGGCCGTCGAAAATCAGGCGACCGATCGAGCCTTCCGAATCGGCCAGAAAAAGAATGTTCTGGTGCACAAGTTTGTTTGCCGCGGCACACTTGAAGAAAAAATTGACGCCCTCATTGCCGAAAAAAGCCAGCTCTCGCATCAGTTGCTTCAAGGCGGCGCAGAGCCGATACTTACCGAGATGGACAACCAGTCGCTTTTGCAACTGGTCTCGCTGGATATTCATCGGGCCGGCGAACAATAGCCCCGCTCCGTGTACCGATGACCCGCAAAAAGGATGCACGTTCATGTGGTGGCAATACAAACCCTATGTATCGGTTGAGCAGCGCCGGCGCAATGCACTGAAAGAGGCCAAGCGACTGGGCAAAGCCGGGCGAAAGCTCAGTCCAATAGAGCTTGCAGGCAGCACCATTGCCACAACGTTTTGGGGCAAAGCCTGGTGCAAACATCTCGAATCGTACAGCGACTATTCCAACCGACTCATGCGGGGACGCAGTTATGTGCGCTGCGGCGCTGTTATAGACCTGGCAATTGAACCCGGCATGATCAAGGCACTGGTGAATGGTTCAAGTCTGTATAAAATTGAAATAAAAATCGCCAAACTTCATTCCGCCACATGGGACCACATTCGCGCAAACGTTGCCGGCGGCATAGGCAGCGTGATTGAACTCCTGCAGGGGCGGCTGTCGGACGCGGTCATGGGCGTTGTAACTGATCGTGACAAGGGCATGTTTCCTTCACCCGATCAGATCACGATGAACTGTTCCTGCCCTGATTACGCAGGCCTGTGCAAGCACCTCGCGGCCGTGCTCTATGGCGTGGGCAATCGGCTTGATAGCAATCCATCTCTGCTGTTTACCTTGCGACAGGTGGATCATCTGGAACTCGTGCCGAGCGCCGAGAGCCTCCAAGCCATGACTCAAGCCGGCGATCAAGCCCGCGCAACAATCGCCAAAGACCAACTTGCCGATGTGTTTGGCGTAGAGGTGGACGTGACCCCTGCGGCTGTTGAGCTTCCAGTGTCAGAACCAACACCGTCCACAAAATACAAAGCCGCATCAAAAACATCTACCCGCCGCCCGCGTCAACCGGGGGCGACTATTAAAAGCGGCAGTTCATCATCAGTGCACACGGGGCCATCACAAGCAAAGGCCAAGCCAACGCCAGCACCGAAGCCAACTTCTCTCGCAGGGCGAAAGGCTCGCACGATCGCAAAGCCTAATCTCAAGCAATTGAAGAAATCAAAATCCGGCACTGGTGGCGCCGCCGGAGATACGAAAGCCACAAGCGGCGCAGAGACCAGCCCCTCCCAACGCGCCGCAACCCCTCGGTCACGCAAGGGTAAATAACCATAACTTAGCCCCGTCAGCGCCGAACCGCTGCGCGGCCTACGGGCCGCGAGAGAGTAGATGGAGAAAGTAGCAGGTAGAGATTGGGCGCGGCGCTTTGGGGGTGGGGATGGTGGTGCGGGCGTCTCGCCTGCATCGTTGGGGCGCTGCGCGAGCGGCGGGAAGGTGCGGTGATGCTTATGGTGGCTACGGGCGATGGGGCAAGGTGAGCGGCCATTGGGGTGGGTGGCGTGCCTTTGTTGGAGTATTTCCGCTTACCAGATAAGATTGATGCTATCGGCAGGGCTGCGGCGGACGTAGCATGCAGGTGCGGTGTGCCGCATGCGGCCAAGGCGACTTACAAGAGAAGCGCATGAGCATGAAAACCATATTTACGCCAAGGCGGCTTCTTCGTGTACTTGTGCAGCAGCCCCTGGCGCTTGGCATCGCCTGCTTGGCGGCAGCGGCTCCTGGCGTGCCCGCCGCCTCGGCGGCGCTTGCGGCTAAATCGTCCGGGCCGAGTGATGTTGTCTTCGGCCAACCCAGCCCACTTCGCCATGAACTAACGCCGGCCGTAAAGACCATGATCGCCAAGGGTCTTAAATGGCTCGCCCGGCGACAAAATACCGATGGCTCTTTCTCGAATCCGCAAGCTCCGGTGGCCATTACCGCCCTTTCGGGCCTGGCATTTGTTGCGGGGGGCAGCCTGCCCGGCCAGGGACCGTATGCCCACAATGTGTCCCAGGCTCTGAAGTTTGTGTTAAGCCAATGCCAGCAATCAGGACTCATTGCCGGGCCAAGCGAAGGCAACCCCATGTACAGCCACGGCTTTGCGACGCTGTTTCTGGCCGAGACCTATGGCGAGGCGCATCTGCCTTCGCTGCGACAAAAGCTGCAAAAAGCGGTGCGGCTCATTGTGCAGTGCCAAAACAATCAGGGCGGTTGGCGTTACCAGCCCGTACCCATGGATGCCGACCTCTCGGTCACCATCTGTCAGGTCATGGCGCTGCGAGCCGCACGCGATGCGGGCATTGCGGTGCCGCGGCGCACCATCGAGCGGGCCATACGATTTGTGCGGCGCCTGCAGAACCCCGATGGCGGGTTCAGTTATATGATCAATTCGCCGGGGTCGGCGTTTCCGCGGTCGGCGGCGGGCGTGGCGCTTTTGTTTTACGCCGGTGTTTATAAGGGGCACGCCATATCCGCCGGGGTGCATTACCTCATGAACTGCCTGCCCGGCAGCCCCAACAACTCGCAGGGCAACTTTTTTTATGGCAACTATTATGGCACACAGGCAATGTTTTTAGCCGGCGGACACT
>JAJXZA010000244.1:2557-4253 GCA_021780285.1 Planctomycetota bacterium | reverse complement strand
AATTAGAATAGCGATAATACTGATCACCACCAGCAGTTCCACCAGTGTGAAGCCTACGGAATGAAAGCGGCTTGTACCTGCTACTGGTGTTCGCATAATCAAATCCTTACAGGTAGCGAGTTTGTATAATTCAACATAAAAGAGTGGATGACATCCCTGCCATCCACTCTTGGTACACCTATTGCACAAAGCTCCCCATGACCGGCTTTAGCCTCAGGCGGTTTTCCGTCGCTTGCCCAAGAGCAAACCAAGGCCGACAATCGCGAGCATGCTTAGCGTGGCTGGCTCAGGTACTGCGACACTTGCTACGTCCAGTGAGAAAGCACTTACTATGCCTTGAGTGTTATCAGTACCAAAACCGACAGTCGTAATTGTCGGGTTCCCAGAGGTGTAGGTGTAGCTTGCGGTAAGGGAAGGATCACCGGTCACATAGGCCGAGGAGGTCCACTCTGTGCCGGTGGTGTTCAGCGTGATGACGAACGTCTGCAGCCCACTGTCCGTGCTCGCCCCGAAAGCTATATCGGCGTTTGTACCGGGGCCCCCAAAGAACTGGGGCTGGCCGCCGTTGGTGCCGGCGCGATCTAGTGCCCAACTCACGGGGTTATTGTCAGTGTTTCCAGTCCCCGTGCTTTGCCATATATTATTGCCATTACCACCAGTATAGCTACCGTCGGCGAACCCCAAGGAAACCCAATCAGTACTCGTGGGGTCTAGCGTTGCCGTCAGCGTGTAGACGTAGCCAGCCTGTGCCGCGAAGGGAAGAAAAATGGCTTCGTGTCCGGGAATATATGCTCCACTGCCCGTAGTAGTAGCAGGACCATCTGTTTGAGTGGTGCAGGCTGTCCACTGCGCACCGCTTGTACCGCCCGCGATTCCGTTGGAGGTCTGCACAGTTTGGCCGTTAAGCTGTGTCCCATTCGGCTGCACAAAGTTATCGGAATAGATTACCGCCGCCGAAGCGTTTTGCGCCATACCGGCCAATCCCAGCAGCCCTGTGGCTGCTGCCGCTAGTGTTGTGAAACCTTTGGATGTTACCATGATAGAACTCCTACAATAACCTGCGACCCTCTCCGTGGGCCGCCGGACCGGCACAAACCAGTCACAGCATAAATACAGCCCACTTTAAGCCACAGACAATTATTTATTCTTCGGTCTGGCGGTTGACCCCATATACAACAACGCCCAGACTTTTTAGCTTTTCGACCTGATGCTGAATGGCATTGATAATTCATGTCATACAGCAGGTTATTACACATATGATTGTAACCACAAAACATATCTAGACAATAGACATTTCGTACAAAATCTTGTACTTTTTTGCGAGAAAAGTAAGGGCAGGCATCGGGCATGAATCGTTTTGGTAACCGTTCACGGGCCAAAGTGGCGAAATTAGGCAATAAATGAGGGTTCCTGACCGTATGCGACCGATTTGGGCGCATTTTTTACTCGGATGGCCGGCAACATCCGATTATTTACCTTTATTTCTATGGTTTTTACCCCGTGAACGGTTACCGGAATATCATGTCGAACTGGATCGGCGGGGTCAACGGTATGTAGGAGAAGTGCCGAAGAATTTGTCTCGTCCTGATATAGGTTGGCGCTCCTCAAGGGTGAATTTGAGGAGTTCAGGATGCGTGAACGTATCATCAAGCGGTATAGTGTGAGCTTCAAGATGCAGGTTATTTCGGAGTTGGAG
>JAJXZA010000244.1:0-2547 GCA_021780285.1 Planctomycetota bacterium | reverse complement strand
CTGACCGTATGCGACCGATTTGGGCGCATTTTTTACTCGGATGGCCGGCAACATCCGATTATTTACCTTTATTTCTATGGTTTTTACCCCGTGAACGGTTACCTTTTTTCTCTATACAGTTTGGAGACTCTCATGATGACTTTAAGATTGGGACACCAGCACCATCGGCTGCTGTTAATCTTGGTCTGCTGTCTTGTGGCTTTGCCGATGTTAATCGGTTCTGCCGCCACCCGTGCGGCGAATGGGCTCCCCATCCTCGGTCCATTTTATACCAACGACCCGGAGGGTCTGGCAGTGGTGCCAGATGCCGCTTTGCCGCACCCGGTCGGGTACAACGTAAGCATCGGTTGGGTAGCCCAAGGACACTATCGGAATGGCTACTGGGGACTCACCCGTTACCAGTGGCATCTGCAGGCGATGCAATGGGGTAAGCATAGCGGCATCAGTCGCATGCGGTGGTTAGTGGGGCAAAATCATTGGCTGCATCTTCATTGGCAGCGAGTGACGGGTACTTCAATCGTTGTTGCGCGGCTATCGGCCGATAAGACCACCCAAGTTGTGCTGGAATGCTATCCGTCATGGCCAGGCTATGCGGCAGCCTACCGCGCCGATAAAAATGGCATTGTCGGTCAGGTGAGTGCCGGGCAGTCGGCGGCACCGGACTTTCTGCTTACGCCCAGCCGTGCCGCAGATGCTTGTGTAACCGCCCATGACGCCCAAAGCTTTGCCGATGGCGTGCTGAAAGGTTCTGGTGCTACTACGGGCAAGTCGGCTGAATATGCCGGCATGGTTTTTACGCTGACTCCCAACCATCCGCTTACGTTTGTGGCGGCACTTTCAACCGATCAAGCGAATGCAGCCGGTAGTCTCGCGTCGGCGAAGCAGGTATTGCGTCAGGGTTGGGCCGGCTATGCAGCCACACGCCCGCATGCATCAGGCGATTGGGGCGATTTTATCTCGCCGATGAGCTTGGCCTCCAATGAAGGCGCCCTCTACTTGCCGCCATTGCGAAATGTCTCGGCGACTGTGGCACGCGGATGGTGCCTTCCCTACCACTGCGTCCTCTTTGAGTGGGATTCTTTTTTTAACAGCATGCTGCTTTCAATTAACAGCCCCAGCGTCGGCCCTTGGATGGTCCGGCGGCAGCTTGCGGGCATCTTTCATTTTCAAATGCCCGATGGAATGGTTTGCAACTTCTCCAATGACGGCGGAAGTATCGCCACATCGGTGGATCGCAGCGAGCCGCCGGTTAGCGCCATGTGCGTGTGGCAGGCCTATCAGCGGTGGCCCAGCAAAAGCACCCTCGAGGCGTTTTACCAACCGTTGGTTCAGTATCATCATTGGTGGTTCGCAATAAACCCACAAACCCATTTGCCTTATCGCGATGGCAACAAGGATGGCCTTTTAGAATGGGGGTCTCCAACGGGTGTATGGCAAAATGCCCGGTACGAAAGCGGCATGGATGATTCGCCAATGTATGTACGTGGCAAGGTGAAGCTCATGCGGCCGAGCGATACCTTTAATGTTGATGATGTCGGCCTAAACTCGCTATGGGCGGCTGATGCGATGTATTTATCCAAAATTGCCGCCGCCTTGGGGCATAAAAATGCCGCAGCGCACTATGCCGCCGAATGTCAGGCCATGAGCCAGCGCATCAATGCCACGCTTTGGAGCCACAAGCTTGGGATGTATTGCAATCGCTACTGGTCGCGGGGCAAGGGGCATCATCTGCTTTCGCAGCGGTGGTCGCCGACGAACTTCTATCCGATGATTGCCAAAGTGCCCGACGCCGCACGCGCCGGGCGAATGCTGGCGGTGCTGCTTAATAAAAAATATTTCTGGGGCAAGTGGGTTATTCCGACAATTTCGCGGAACAATCCGGCGTATCCGCATCAGGAATACTGGCAGGGCGATATCTGGGGGCCGACCAATTACCTGACATTTCAGGGATTGCTTAATTATGCACCGCCCGCCGTGGTTCATGCGTTTGCCCGCAAGAGCGTGCGGCTGTTTATGCGCAACTGGAACACC
The DNA here is from genome assembly GCA_021780285.1 of Planctomycetota bacterium. GTDB lineage: Bacteria > Planctomycetota > Phycisphaerae > WQYP01 > WQYP01 > JABEVB01. The sequence goes on along the minus strand of JAJXZA010000244.1, from coordinate 516 downwards.
ACCGGCGTCTGGAGCGAGAATTATCTTGCAACGACGGGCAGCGCCGCCCACGACCCGCATTACAGTTGGGGTGCATTGCTGCCAACCATCGGCCTGCAGGCCATTTGTAATGTGATGCCGGATGGCAAAGTTCGCCTCGATGGCAGTTGGAAACTGCATGCCAAACTCTATAACATACCGATCCTGGGCTATCGCTACACAATCATCGTTCAGCCAAAGCTTACACAACTGTTTCGTCATAGGCAGGTTGTGGCGCAAGCGGAAGGTAAAGTTGCGTTTTGTACGCTGCCCGAGCGGCAGATGCCATGACATGAATTTTGCACGCTGCGATGGCGTTCCGTAATTTCCCGTCCTCATATTATACCTTACGCGGCCAATAAATGCACTTTGTCAAACATCTGAAAGAGCCGGTTGCGTTGTCTTAAACCGCTTGACTGAAGCTGATTTGTGCAGAGGCGGTGAAAGGCGTTACCCGCAGATGTGAGGCATCAGGTCGTTTTATTACGTTTAAATAAG
>JAJXZA010000090.1 GCA_021780285.1 Planctomycetota bacterium | reverse complement strand
CAGCCGCTTCTTCAGGACGTCCTTGTCCATACCCAAACTCCTTATAAAAGAACACCACGCTATTGTACCACCCGGCTTTGCCAAAAAATATGGCCACACCCTGGCGACAATAGTGAGCATGGATTCACTTGCGGGTTTCATTGAACAGTCTCCTGCGGCATGAAGCAATGCCAGAGGGCCGCTTTGGCTTCACGTTGCGGAACCGGTCTGGCTAAAACGTCAACTCCAGCACAGCGAATATCAGCAGCCACACAATATCCAGAAAATGCCAGTACATGACGCTGTAGCGCACGCCAGGGTGGTAGTTTCGGGAGTAGCGGCCGCTAAAGGCCCGCAACGTCACCACGGCCAGCGGAATAAGCCCGCCGAGCACATGCAACCCGTGAAGAATGGTAAAGACGTAAAACAGCACCAGCAAATCGTGATGCTGCACCAGCGAGCGGTCGGCCGGAATAATCGCTCCCCCCGGCAAGAGCACATCAGCCTGCGCATGAATGGCCGCAAGCGATCGGTGCATGGCGGCGGCCAGATCAAGCCAATTGGCGGTTTGCATGATTAAAAAAGCGATACCCAGGGCGAAGGTGACGGCCAGCGCGAGTCGGAGCATTTTTTCCTGGTCGCGGCGCACGGCGGCCAAAGCCCAGTGGATGGTTCCGCTGCTGATAAGCAGAATGGCCGTGCTTACCCAAAGCCCGGGAGGCAGGTGAATTTCAGCGCCCGGGCCAAGATGCATGTGATACCGCACGACGAGGTAGCTGACCAAACTTGCGGCAAAGAGCATGCCCAAGGCCACGATGAGCAGCGCGATGCCCAGATTGCCAGCGCCGGGAATGTGCATCGCCGGGGCTTTTTTATTGCCCAGCAAGCCGAGAACTTTATCATCCGGCGGAGGCGCAGGCGTGTGGGCTTGCTCATCGGTCATACTCATCACCTGGCTGGTATCTTGGCCTGGCGCCAATACGTGGCACGCGTATGCGGCACAACACATAGGCGCAAGGCATTGGCCTGCGATGCGCAAGTTTACCACCAGCGGCCTCTGCTTACTTTGCGGCGGCCGCTGGCGGTGCGGGCCTGGCGGCCTGCGCCTTGGCAGCATCGGCTTTGCGGGCCTTGACCATTGCCGGAGCCTCACCTTGAATAAGCTGTTCTTTGTAGGCCGTCGTGTCGGTGAGAGAAAAGCTGATGAAGATGGTGATAAATATCAGAGTTAAAACCAGCATGATGATGTAAAACGGATGGTCGTAGCGCAAGTGCATGAAGTAAAGTGCCGCGACAATGGCCATGATGCTGGCAATTACCACCGAAACCAGCGTGCTTAGGCCATGCAAGTCCACGGTTCCGAGGAACGCCGAAAGCGACGCCAGCGCGCACAAAACCACCCAGGTGATCAATAGCGCCGGCAGCGAGACGATTCTGGAATGTGCTGGTTCAATTTTAGCGGTTGCATGCGACATAGCGTATCCCATCAAAAGGCGGCCCAAGTGCCTGCCAAGTTTACGTTACTCCCGCAGGAGTACAGTTCCATGATGCCCTTAAATCGCTATCGAATAAGGTACAACAGCGGAAACAAAAACATCCAGACCATATCTACAACGCCCCAATACAGCCCCACAAAATCAACGGGCGCGTAATATGCCGGGCCAAAATCGTTTTTAATGGTGCGAATAAGAAGCCAAGTCATAAGAATGATGCCCACAATAACGTGAATGCTGTGCAGGCCCGTCATTAAAAAATAAATGCCGAAAAACAACTGCACATTGGCCGGCTGAGGCATCGGGGCGGTACTTGTGCCAAACTGCGGCCGTTGAGCAGGGGCGACGCCCGCAGGGCCGATGGCCGCAGGGGCGATATTTGAATGCGATACCGCATAACCGCTCTGGGCCATGAGGTTCAGCGGCTTCCAGCCGGCATTGAGATTTACCTTGACTGGCTTGGCGATTGCGGCTTGATCGGGCTGGGCTTCCTGCAGTTTGGGGTTGTAGAGCGTACCCCACAGCAGGCCCTCGCGGTATTTTTCGGCATATTCGTAGGCGTGAATAGCCAAAAACGTAAAACCACCGGCCATGGTCAGCAGCAAACTCACAATCAGCACCGCTTTTCGGCCGGTTTGGGCTGATCGCACCGCCAACGCCATGGTAAAACCGCTGGTAAGCAGCACCAGCGTGTTAATCAAACCGGACTGCGCATCAAGATATTGTGAAGCGTAGCGAAATATTTCGGGGTTAAGCGCCCGGTATACCGAATATGCGCAAAACAGCCCACTGAAGAGCAAAAACTCCGTCGCCAGAAACAACCACATGCCCAGTTTGCCGGAGTCAAACTGCTGCTGGGGCGTGTCGAAGTGGTGGGCCAGGTGCTTGCGGGCTATTTCTTCCTGGCCAAAAACCGAAACTGCTTCGCTCATGTCGTACCACGTTTACAAAAAAACACTTACCATTCCAGCGGAGAATCCGCAGCCACGAAGCTGCCGAGTCTTACCGCTCTTGCTGGTCGGGCACACGCAGCCCGACTTAGCTCATCATGCAAGCAGGGGTTAGTGTGCCTGCTCGGCAAAGGGCACCGGCTCCTTGCGGATATAGCTGCCGATCGCCGGATCATACTCAACCAATGAGTAATCGTATGGAACATCCACTTCAGGAGTTCCCAAAAAGTTTTCGGTTGGCGGGGGCGAGCTGGTGGTCCATTCCAGTGTGGTGCCGCCCCAGGGGTTCTCCGGAGCCTTGGCCCCACGGAAGAGCGAATGGAGCAGATAACCCGCCATCGTCAAAAATGCAATCAACTGCAGGTACGCGCCAATTGTGGAAACGACCATGTAAGATTGATACTCCGGCAGATAGGTGGCATAACGCCGCGGCATGCCGTGAGCGCCGACCACCAACTGCGGGAAAAACGTCAGGTTAAATGCGATAAACAGCAGCCCGCAGGCGAATTTGCCCCATGGTTCGGAGTACATGCGTCCGGTCATCTTGGGCCACCAATAATGCAGCCCGCCGAGGAAGGCGATAATTGCGCCGCCGAACATGACATAATGGAAGTGCGCCACGACAAAGTAGGTGTCGTGGAGAACCACATCGGTTGAAAGGGCGCCAAGCACCACACCGGTGAAACCGCCGATTGTAAAGAGCACAATGAATGAAAGGGCGTAGAGCATTGGGGTTTTGAGGTCTATCGCGCCCTTGTACATGGTGGCGAGCCAATTGAACACCTTGACCGCCGATGGAATGGCCACAAGGAACGTTAAAAAACTGAAGATCGCGTCGAGTTCAGCCGATTGCCCGTTGACAAACAGGTGATGCCCCCAAACCACAAAGCCAATGAGAGCGATGGCCAAGCTGCTCATGGCAATAAACCTGTAACCAAAAATGGTCTTGTGGCTGAAGGTGGTGATGATTTCGCTCACGATTCCCATAGCCGGCAAAATCATGATGTATACCGCCGGGTGAGAGTAAAACCAGAAGAAATGCTGAAACAGCACCGGGTCGCCGCCGAGGGCCGAGTTAAAAATACCGATGCCCATGACACGTTCGACAATTAAGAGCAGCAGGGTAACACCGATCACCGGCGTGGCCGCCACCTGAATAATGGACGTGGCGTAGGTGGCCCATAAAAACAGCGGCATGCGGAACCAGGTCATGCCGCGCGGCCGCAGCTTATGAATGGTGACGATAAAGTTAAGACCGGTGAAAATAGAACTGAAGCCCAACAGGAAAATGCCTGCCACCATCAGCACCACATAGCTATTGGAGTCTATGCTGTAAGGTGCATAAAACGTCCAGCCGGTGTCTACCGCGCCCAGGACAGTCGAAAGGATCGCGAGCACCGCACCAGAGACATACAGGTAAAAACTAAACAAGTTGAGCCGAGGGAACGCCACATCTTTTGCGCCCAAGAGCAGCGGCAGCGTAAAGTTACCAATGGCGGCGGGCGTCATGGGCACCAGCACCATAAATACCATGATAATGCCATGGAGGGTAAACACCTGGTTGTATTGCCGATAGGCCGCCCCGCCGCCGTGAAATATCAAGCCGGAAGGCGTAAGAAGCTGCGTACGAATAACCTCGGCCAGCATGCCGCCTATAAAAAACGCCAGGAGTGAAATAATGAGATACATCACCCCAATGCGTTTATGGTCCAGCGTAAGCAGCCACGAACGAATGGTCGTCGTCTGCTTAAGATAGTTTTTCACCGGTGCCGCAGAAGCCTCTGCGGAAACGGGCGCTACAGCGGTTGTCGTCATAAAAATACCTCTTATTTAACCTCTCCTGTCTTCCGGGGCGGCGTGATAACCATCTCCGACACTGCCGCCTTTTTTTGTAGAACAAGTATATCAAAAGCCTACTGGCCGCCTCCAGTGCTCTGCAGGCTCGACCGGGGCGGCTGGCTGGCTTTATCGCTGAACTTGCTCAGGGAGTTAATGTACCAGATCAAATCGTTAAGCCGCTGGTCGCCATGATATTGCGGCCCTACCAGCGCCGCGGACATATTGGGCATTTGCATCATGGCGCCGGCAACGTTGATTTTACCGGGCTGAAGAATCATGGTACGCAGATAGTCGTAATCGGCGACAACCATTTTGCCGTCCTTGAGTTTAACCTTGGAGCCAGCCAGGTTCTGCCATGTAGGGCAAACGCTTGGCGTGCCATTAACCGAGTGGCACGCGGTGCAGCCGACGGTCATGGCGAGCTTCTTGCCGACGGCTAAGTCGGCGGCGGCGGCCTTGGGCAGACCACCCGGCGGCGGCGCCGCGGCGGCTGGCACGGAGGCTGCCGGTGCAGCCGCCCCCGTGGGCGGCATGGAGCTTTTACTCGAATATTTGCTGATGGTGTTCATGTAAGCGATGATGGCGTTAATCTTGCGTTCATACTTGCCTTTGCCGCCCAACTGCTCAATGTAGTTGTCGGGCATGACACCCTTCGTAAAGCCGCGAACATTGAGATGATCCGGATTCATGATGGCGTGCTTGAGGTAGGCATAATCCGCAGTAGCGGTTCCACCGCCGTTAAGTTTCACCTGCGAGCCGGCGAGATTCTTCCATGTTGGACCAGTACCGCGGGCGCCATTGACGGTGTGACACGAGCTGCAACCTTTGAGGTTGTACAATTTCTCGCCGACTTTGGGCATCGGCAGGGGTTTGCCATCCGCGCCCACCCAAATGTTGGCCGCCGCTTTTATGTCGGCCAGATACTTGCTGTACGGCTCGACAATCACGGGCGAAATCATGCGCGAATGTCCATCGCCGCAGTACTCTGCACATTGCAGATGGAACTTACCCGGACGCGTCGCTTCAACCCATGTGGTCATGATGCGGCCGGGCACGACGTCGCGCTGTACGCTCAGGGCCGGTATCCAAAAGCCATGAAGCACATCGTTGGAGGTCATGTCGAATCGCACGGGCCTATCGAGCGGCAGATACAGGGTTTGAGAAACTGCGCCATTGGGATAGGTAAACGTCCAAAACCACTGCTGGGCGAGTACCTTGACGTCAATGGCGTTGCCGGGCGGGGTGTCAATGTTCATGTACCCCTTAAAACCCACCACAAACATCACCATCACGATAATGAGCGGAATACCCGTCCAGGTGAGTTCAAGCGCAGTGTTGTGCGTCGCCGAGGGGTCTGCCTTCTGGCGTTTGGCCGACATGCGGTACCGAAACATAAAAAACAACATGAGACCGACGACAAGTACAGTAAAGAAAATTGCCACCACATAAAAGAAATTCCACATGTCATGAATATCGGGGGCGGTGGTTGAACTATCGCGCGGCAGCCAATAAAAAGCCAGCATGCGCGAGCAATCAAACTTTACGCCGTTAAGCATGTTCATCAATGGCATTGTAAAACCCATAGCCTGTCGTTATTCCTTTTTGTCACTATCCAAGGGGCCAGCACCCGCCAGCCTTGGTGCTGCGGGATGACGATGACGATATTCCCAAACAAACAAAGAACCAATAATGGTCCCCAAGCCTAAAATAACCGCCACTCCCGCCACAGCCATTACACGCAATGCAATGGCTGTGTATTTGCCCTTGTTGGGGTCGTATGAGCAACACAACAGCAGCAGTTGATCAAGAACGGTGCCGAGGCGATCATCCCCCGCTGCCACCAGCGACAATCTCACGGTAGCCGGGTCATACTGCACACCATCAAGGTATTGTGAAATTTTACCTCTGGGGGTGCAAATATAAATTAGGGCCGAATGATCAAACCGCCCCAGCGCCGGATACCAAATATAATGAAAGCCCGCTGCCGCCGTGAGCTTCTGTATTGCCGGTTCCCTGCCGGTTAAAAAATGCCAATGGGCGATAGCACCCTTCCTTTTCAATAATGCCTCATAGGCCTGCCTTTTATCCGCGGCGGCAGGCGGTTTGTCTCGTGGGTCAAAGCTGACCGTGACAACGTCATAATCCACGCCGGCCGTGAGCGACATATGATCTATTGCGTGCGCGACGCCCTTGAGCACATAACCGCAAACGCCCGGACAATTAAAGTAAATAAAGCACAGAATGACCGGGCGGCCAGGTTGAAAATACTGGCCCAGCGTGACTGCCTGCCCGCGTGAATTACGAAACGGCGTATTCAGTGGAAGCTGTGCGCCAATCGTTGGCACAGCCCCGGCAAGTTGATCGTCATTCTTGGTTTGTACCGCCGAGCCAATGTTCGAAAACGCCGACTGCCCCATCGCCCGGCCACCCGGCAGCGGTAAGAGCACCGCCAGAATGCCCAATACCCCAAGAGCCGCCGCTGCGATCCGGCGGGGCTCGGGCTTAAGGGCCTTGTGTAGTGTACACGAGCGATGCATACCGTCCTGTCTATACCTCAGTTACATAAGTCTGCGTACAACGGCCAAAGCCGCCGCCACGACTCATCACTTGCCGGCCGGCGGTTCAGACGCCTTATCGGCCTTGTCGCTCAAAGAGTTAATGTACCATATTAAGGCATCAAGTTTTACATGATGCGGGTCTTTGGCCGGAGCCAATTCTGGATTGGCCGGCATGACGGTGCCGGGCAAAGCCCCTTTGACGTCCGTTTTACCGGGGTGCAAAATCATGGTCTTAAGAAAGGCGTAATCGGTCACCACTACTTTGCCGGTGGTAAGGGTTTGTTTGTAGCCGGCAAGATTTTTCCAGGTGGGGCCGACTTTTGGCGATCCGTCCATGCTGTGGCAGGCGGTGCATCCCAGCGTTACCGAGAGCTTCTGGCCCATGGCGATCATCTGCTTTTTGTTGCCTGCCTTAGCCGGAGCCGCAGCACCGCCGGCAGCCAGCGATTCCAGGGGGCTTTGCCCACCATTGTACTGCACATAAATAGCTTCTTTGGCAAGGCTGATGCCCATGGTGCACATGCCCTTGGATGCATCCACCCAATGCGGTTGCAGTTGGGCCTGCTGCTGATGTATCTCCGCAGCGACCTGGGCAAGACCGGATCTGGCTCGCAAATCATCGAGATGATGGCGGTAATGATGGAAATAGGCGTCCACACCCACCACCATATCCGCCAATAGCAGCACCGACAAAATCATCCAAAGCAGAATCGTCAGCGAGTCCATATCGTCATGATGGTCGTGCACCGGCCTTTGGGCCGCAGAACCATGAGCAGCAATGTCCGACATACTTATCTCCTTTTGCGTTGAGCCAGTGGGTTTACCACCTCAATAATTCTCAAATGCCAGCGATTCCGCCAATCGCGGGTCTTTTACCGGCAATAAAGCTCTTCCCCGCAGCATAAAAAGCACCGAGGCCAAAAACAAGCCTCCCATGCCCACAAGGCACAAAAGGTCAATCTCGATGGCGGACGGGCGGAGCGGCATCCAAAGCAGTTTGTTGGCCGCCGCGCTGACAAAATGGTAAGGGTCGGTCGGGCGCACCGCAGCAGTGCGACCCAACGGAGTGTTAATGTATTGCTGGGGAGCGATGAGCCAAAAAACGTCCAGGTAACACGCCATGAGAATCCAGCCGCACCAAAAGGTAAGGACCCCGCGATTGCGCTTGGCATGGCGCGACATCAGCCCAAAGCCCGGAATAAACAGGTGCACCGCCAGCAGCACCGCAGCCAGCACGCCCCACGGCCCCATGATGCGCCGCTGGTAAAAACCGGTTTCTTCCGGCATGTTGGCGTACCAGATCAGCACATATTGGCAAAATGCGATGTAACCCCAGAACAGGGTCCACGCCAAAAGCCACTTGCCAAGATCGTGGTAATGCTCTTTGGTGATCTGCTTTTGCAGAATGCCGTTGGTTTGCAGCCAGCTTGCCAACAGCGGCAATGCGGCATAAACACTTACCATCACCATGGTGAAAAAGTAGACAGGGGCGACGTAGCTGAACCACTTGGGGTCTATCGCCATGATAAAATCAACGCCGACAAAGTTAATGGTCCAGAACGCAACAATGAGCGACCACCGGCTCATGCGGTGCATGGCCTGCAGGGGCCGCAGCGAACCCGTGGTGTCCTGCTCGTTGCTGCGCTGCCGCAGAAAAATCGCCATGCCGGCAAGCACTACAAAATAAATAATACAGCGAATCGTAAAAAAGTCCGTGTTAAGAAAGCTTAATTTGCTGATTAGCAATTTGTCCGAATGCATGAAGGCGGCCGAAGTCCACGAGAACAGCAGATGCAGACCACCGAGGATCGGTATCAGCAGCACTGCCATAAGCACCAGATTGGCGGCCATGGCTTCAGCGAGCCGGCGCACCACAATGCTCCACATCGCGCGAAACGCATGATGCAACAGCAGAAAATAGAGCGACCCCGCAGCGATGCAAAAGAAGAAGACCCAAGCCATGTAATAACCGTACATGAATTGCTGCATGCCGTCGTTCTGGCGCCAGCCCAGCACGATCGCCAGAGCAAAGGCAATGATCGCCGTGCCCAAGGCCAGCGAAAACGCCCTTGGGCCGACGCGATCAAGTCGTGTGCCTTCAAGAGTCTCAGGGGCGGGTAATTGTTCTAAAGCGCTCATAGTGCTCCAAAATTATTGCGTTTGCCGGGCGGCTGAAGCTGCTGCAACCTGCATGCCAGGATGCGCCGCAGACGCCGCCTTGCCGGGGGGCGACGCCGGGCGGTCTTGCACGGGCAGTTTGCCCGCCGGCACCGGGGCAGAGGCGAGTTCCAAAGCCCGCACATACGCCACAATAGCCCAGCGATCCACCACGGGTATCTGGTCTTTATACGCGGCCATTGCGGCGATGCCATTGGTTACAACACCATAAATCTGGCCGTCGGGCATGTACTTGACAGCCGGGCCGGTAAGGTCGGTTGGCTGAACCCAAGTGCCGGCATCCGGCGAGCCTTGGGCCCGCAGGTGCGTAACATACTGATTCACCAGACCATTGCCTTTGCCATTGTCGCCATGGCAGGGACCGCAATAGACGTCAAACTTCAACTCTCCTCGGTTCACAAACTCCGGCGTAACATGAATGGGGATGGATTTAACCCAGTCGCCCTGCCCGTTGCGAAGCACCTGGCCATATAGCACTTTTTCGTATTTGACCTTGCTGTTGAGCACCACATGCGTTGCGGCCCAGTTGTTCGGATGCAGTCGCGTTTCGGCCTGATTGATGTAGATGAAGTCCTCGCGGGCCAGCGTGCCGGGGATATGCGGTCGCATGCCGCGGCCATCGGCAAACAAATCACTCTTGCGCTGCGGCTTGAGATAGGGCATTTTGTCCATATCTTGAATGATAGCCAGCCGTGGGGTAGCCGATCGCTCGTGGCGCTTCAGGGCGATGATCATCAGCGGCAGAATAAGCAGCAATAAAAGGCTGCCGCCAATCATAAAATGATGATGAATTCGAAGCATCGTTGTTAATCCTTAATTTCTTCAACGGCGATAGCGCCGATGCCGCGGAGCATTTCACCGGTCCAGCGAACGCTGAAGCGAGGGTCTTGCGCGCTGATTGAGATAAAAAATCCGTCATCGGTAACTTTTTGGAACCGCTTGCTGGTAAAAAGCGGATGATAAAAGCGGGGCAAACCAGCCAGCGCCATAAAGCCGAACACCGACGTTACCGAGCCGAGCAAAATCATCGCCGGAAATGCGATAAATACATGAGGCGGCATGCCCCAGTAGGGCTTGCCCGAAAATACAAGGGGGTAATCAAATCCATTGCAAAAGGCCGCCAGCGCCAGCGCCCCCACAATGCCCGAGACGCCGCCGCCCAGCACCAGCCAAGGCAGAATTGTGGGTTTGATCCCCATGGTTTTTTCCATGCCATGCACCGGAAATGGCGAGTGAGAGTCCCAATCGGTGTAGCCAGCGGCGCGAACCTTGGCGGCGGCATCCAGCAGTTCCTGCGGGCCGGAAAACTCGGCGAGCAGGCCATAGAGCTGCGGCTCGGCCACTACGCTGGGATGAACTGTTGCTGCATCGCTACTCATGTCAATTCCCCAAATTACACCGTCGGCGCGCCGGCGACACCCGATTCCGGAGCCGCATCGGCAGCACCGTCCGCAACCGCCGCCGGCTCATGTTGATGCACCTGGGCCTGCGGCAGGATGCTCTTAACCTCGTACATGGCCACCATTGGAATGTACCGGCAAAACAGGAGAAACAGTGTAAAGAACAAGCCAAAGCTGCCGGCGAATGTACAAAAGTCCACATACGTTGGCACAAACATGTGCCAGCTTGACGGCACAAAATCGCGGTGCAACGAGATGATGATGATGGTGAATCGCTCCATCCACATACCGACATTCACCAAAATGCCCACCGCAACGCCCAGCCACGGATTGTTGCGGGCCCATTTGAACCAGAAAACCTGCGGCACCACGCCGTTGCAGAACATAATTCCCCATCCCAGCCACCAATACGGACCAAACAGGCGGTTCAGGTACGGGAAGCGTTCAAAAGAACTGCCGCTGTAGTAGGCGATAAAATATTCAATCACATAAATGTACAGCACGATGGAACTCATCACCAGCAGAATCTTGGCGAGGTTGTCTATATGCCGCTTGGTGATCACTTCCTTCAGGCCGAATAACTCGCGAGCGGGAATGGCCAGAGCCAGCACCACGGCAAAGCCGCTGAAAATGGCCCCGCCCGTAAAGTACGGCGGAAAAATCGTTTCATGCCACGCGGGAATCTGTGAAACAGCAAAGTCGGTACTAACCGTGGAGCTTACACCCAGCACCAGGGCGGTGGCCAATGCAGCCAAAAGGTAGACCGCTTTTTCCAGCAAAGCCCAATGCTTCGCCGAGCCGCGCCAGCCAAGCGAAAAAATGCCGTAGGCTATTTGCTTGATTCGCCCAGTAGCCCGGTCGCGCAGCGTCGCAAGGTCCGGGATCATGCCGGTGTACCAAAACAGGACTGATACCGTGGTATAGGTTCCGACGGCCAAAGCATCCCAGAGCAATGGGCTGTAAAAGTTAGGCCAATCACGCATGATGTTTGGATACGGCGCCAGCCAATAGGCCAGCCACGGCCGACCAACGTGAATCGCCGGAAATATGCCCGCGCACGCTACCGCAAACACAGTGGTGGCTTCAGCGAAGCGGTTAATACCGGTGCGCCACTTCTGCCGGAACAACAGCAAAATTGCTGAAATCAGGGTACCGGCGTGAGCAATACCCACCCAGAACACAAAGTTGATAATCGGAAAGCCCCAGCTCACCGGCTGGTTGTTGCCCCACACTCCCACGCCTGTAAAAAGTTCGTAAACGATCATGACGCCCATCAGGCCCAGCAGCGACAGCGAAATCGCCATGCCCACATACCACGCCTTGGGCGGATGCCGCGACTCGGAAACGTGCGACACTACTTCGGTCACGCCATGAAAGCTCGCGTCGCCGGTAACCAGCGGAGAGTCGCCAATCACGCTTTCAAACGTGTTGTCGAGTTCCACCGGCAGCTTTACGTTTGCTGTTGTGCTCATTGCTTGCGTTCCAACATCCTGGTTTCAACTGGACAGCGCGCAACAAAACGCCCATCCGCAGCTCTTTACTCCGAGCCTAAACCCGTATATTCCGCCGAACCCATTGCCGGGTTCGGATTGCTTATCCGCGGAAGATACCGCGTCCGCGGCACGGTGCCTAAAATATCATTCAATAGGCCGTAACTGCGGGCCTGATCCTGCAACATCGCCACGCGACTGGTTTTGTCGCGAATGTCACCGAACACCAAGGCCTGCGTCGGGCACGCCTGGGCGCATGCAGGCGTAACCTCGCCGTCGCGGATGCGGCGGTTGCCCTGCCGCTCGGCAACCACACGGGCGGTTTCAATGCGCTGCACGCAGTAGGTGCATTTTTCCATCACGCCGCGCATGCGAATTGATACCTGCGGGTTCTTCTGCATGGCGGTAAGGTCGTTCATGGGAGCACGCAGCAGGTTAACCTCGTATTGATCTTTCAGCGTGCCGCTGTTCCAGTCGAGGTAATTGAAGCGCCGCACTTTATACGGGCAGTTGTTGGCACAGTACCGCGTACCGATGCAGCGGTTGTACGCCATCATGTTGATGCCGTCGGCCGAGGTGCTGGTGGCGCCCACGGGGCACACCGCTTCGCATGGGGCTGTTTCGCACTGCATGCACATCACCGGCTGGTGCACCGACTCCGGCTCGTGCGCATCGGTGCCGCGGAAATAGCGGTCTATACGAATCCATTGCATTTCGCGGCCCATCAGCACCTGATGCTTGCCCACAATGGGAATGTTGTTTTCGGCCTGGCAGGCCACGACGCAAGCCGAGCAGCCGATGCAGCTTGTCAGATCTACCGACATGCCCCACTGATAACCCGTGTTGTAATGATGAGCCTCATAAAGCGGCACCACCACGCGCTTTTCGTGCTTGAGCGACGGGTTGGCCAAAAGCTCGGCAAACGTCGCCTGCTGAATGAGCTTGGGGGCGCGATCGCCGATGGCCTCAAGGCTCGGCGCCGACATGATGTGATGGTTCTGCACCGAGGCAAGGCGGTAATCTTCGTCAAGCTGCACGAGCGTAGCGCCGGCTTCAAAGTCCATCGCTTCCGTGGTGCGGATGCTGTAGGTGTTAAAGCCCACACCGTTGCCAACATTGCCGGCCTGCGTGCGGCCATAACCCAATAGCAACGTAACGGTAAACTCCGGCTGACCGGGCAGAATATACGGCGCGATGGTAAGCTCGCGCCCGCCGATATGCAGTTTAACCAGCTTGGTTTTGTAAGGGTCCAAGCCAAGCGCGGCGGCGGTTTTGGGCGAAATCAAAGCGGGGTTGTCCCAAGTCATGCGGGTCATGGGATCGGGCAGTTCCTGCAGCCAGCCGTTGTTGGCAAAGCGGCCATCGTAGAGCTTGGTATCCTGCTGAAATACTATTTCGAGGTTATGCACGGAGAGTACGTTTTTCTCAAATGTTTCCAGCAGCGCCGTGATGGCCGAGGCTGCTTGCCCACCCGCCGGCATTGGCAAAACCGGCGACCAGGCCGTACCTTCAACGTAGCCGTCAAAGAGCGACTTTTTCCACTTCCAGCCGGTGCTGGGCAGGCCCAGAGCACGCTGTACAATTTCGTAGCCGCTGCTAACTGTATCGCCGATGAGCAAGGCGAGCACTTCGATAACGCTCTTGCCGCCGAAAATGGGTTCTATCAACGGCTGCACAATGCCCACAAGGCCATCGGCGCTGCGAACATCGCCCCAGTTTTCAAGGTAATGGCTGGCCGGCAGGTGCCAGGAACAAAGCTTGGCGGTTTCATCGGCGTAGTCGCCATAGTGAATGCTGGTGGAGGCCTTGGCAATGGCGTCGCCAAACTGCAAATCAGCCGGTGCGTTATAAACCGGATTGCCGCCGAGAATAATAAGCGTCGAAACCTTGCCCGCATGCAGCAGCGCCGCCGCCTGACTGATGGCCGCAAAATGATGCGGCCGCTGCGGTTCGGGGTCTTCAAAATATTCGACCGTGCGGCCATTGGCTGCCAGCGCCGTGTTGATGAGAGCCGCGGCGGCATGCACTTCGGCTGGTTGGCGGTTGCCAACCACTACAACAGATCGGCCTTTGTTGGCGAGTAAATCAGCGGCGATAGCAGCGGCTTTGGCGGCATCGAGCGGGTGATTTTTGGGTGTTGGAATTGCAGCACCCAAGGCTGCACCCTGTTTGGCCAATTCAGCGGCAATTTGACACAGTGAGGCGAGCACATCCTTTGCGGCCACGGGCATGCGATGCTCGACATTTTCGCTGTATGAGCCGGTGGTGCTGTTGCCCGACTCTATCACATACAGGCGATTCATACTTTGGGCCAGCGCCCCGGTTGCCGGGTCGGTGAGCCGCCGGCCTGCGGTAAAATCGCGAGCCAGCTTTACCGAGCAAGGATTGCCCACCAGAAAGTCGAAGTCAAGCGATAACACAACCGCCGCCCGCTCCAGCCGCGGCATAGCCCGCAGAGGCCGGCCAAACGCCAGCATCGTGCCGGAGAGTGCGTTGTCGTACGACACCGCTTCATATTCAAACCACTGGGCCTGGGGCCATGCCTTAAGCAGGCGGGCTTTCATGTCGGCAACGCTGGGCGACGAACTGGCTTGCGAAAGCACCATGACGCCCTGGCCATCGGCAATGCCAGTCGCATGCGATCGCCAAAAGGCCGCAAACTCCGCCCAGGTAGAAACCACCGCATCGCCGGCGGCAGCGGGCTTTTTAAGCACAGAGCGGCTGCGGTCGGGGTCGTACACATTAAGAATGCTGGCCTGGCCGTAGATGTCGCTGCCGCCCTTGTTAAATGGATGTTCTGGGTTGCCATCAACCTTGATGGGACGCCCGTCTACGCTTGTGATGCGCATACCTTGGCCGTATCCGCCAAGGTCCATGCCGGTGTTGTAATGCACAGGAGTACCCGGGTCGCGGTTGGCCGGGCGATGTGCGTAAGGCGCAAGCTGCTCTTCGGGCCAGCGGCGGCAACCCGCCAAGCCAGCCATCGCAAAGGAGGCCGCCATAATCTTCAGAAAATGTCGGCGGTTGCCATCAAGCCATTCGGAAGCGCGGTTGGGAAACTCGCGCGCCACAAACTGGCGAAACTCCGGCGTATCAGCCAGTTCATCAAGGCTGTGCCAGTAGGCCGACCCGGTAAGTTGATCCGATTTTAATGATGGCATGTTTGGCAATCCGTTAATAGCTTGGTGCTGGCGATCTTGTACTTTTTGACGAGGTATTTGCCGAGGTTTTTCGGCAGTTGCGATTCTTTAAGCCCCAGGTCCCGGGCGAGCTGAACTTTGTTGTTGGGGTTCCAATTAAGGTTGGTAACCTCGTTGCGCGGCCGCAGGTTCGGGCCGGGGTTGCGGTGACACGCCAGGCACCAGGCCATATTCAGCGGCTTGGCCTGATATACCTGCGTCATTTCATTAACGCGACCGTGGCAGGTCAGGCAGCTCACCCCGGCGTTTATGTGCGCGGCATGGTTAAAGTAAACATAATCGGGTTCGTCGTTAACCTTAATCCAAGGCACCGGTAAGCCCGCCTTGCTGGCAGGCCCAAGACCGTAGCTGTCGCGTATGGGCTGGAGCTTTTTACTGTTGGGAGCGATTTCGGCATGGCAGTTGAGGCAGGTTTGGGTGGGCGGCAGAGCCGCAAAAGCAGCACGCATCACATCTGTATGGCAATAATAACAGTTGATGCCTAATTTTCCGGCATGCAGTGCATGGCTGAAAGGCACCGGCTGCTTAGGCGAAAAACCTACGTTGAGCGTACGGGCGTTGGCGCCGTACCCAAGTAGAATAATCAGATAAACCGGCGCTATCGCCAAGGTTGCAAGCAGGCCAAGCGTGGCCTTGTTAATCCACTTCGGGAACACAAACGAAGGCTTTTCACTCATGTTTCAGCATCGTCCCAGTTTTGCCGGCCGCTGTGCATGCGGGCAATGGCAGTGCATCATGGCCCGCACGGGCCAAAGCGTCAACGGTTAAAAGCAGCCGTCCCGCCAAAAAAACAAACAGCCCGATGAAGGCCTGCGCCTTCATTTGCCTGCCTGCTCTTAGGGCAAAATAAGTGCCACCCCATGAAGGTTGTGAAACTTTGCACAATCTTCGTAGGTGAGAATCGTACAATCAGCCGACGCGGGAGTCAAATACCGACGGCAACCCAGCTCGCCATCCAGATGACCGGCCTACTTCATCTCAACGAGCCCAGCGTGGCTGGTGCACTCATAGCAGACTTAGGCCCAATAACCGCCCCTATGAATATCGCTCTACCCGACAGCTTTAGGTTCTGTCTTAAAACTCCGGTGCGGCCAGATTGCGGCTCCAAGCGGTCAGATGCAAGGACACAGGCCCGAAGCATATTGGGTTAATATGGTAAGGGCCGAGGACGCCGCAGATGGCCGCTTGGAGCTGCAAGATGATCCCGGCGGAGTTTTAAGACAGAGCCTAAAATGGTTTTATATGAGGCGTTTTCCATGCACTCTTATACTGCTGTAGTCGAGCACGATCGTGAAACCAACCTTTATGTTGGCTTTGTGCCGGGCCTGCCAGGTGCTCACTCGCAGGGAGCCACCTTGGACGAGCTGCAACAAAACCTCCGGGAAGTACTTGCCATGCTGCTGGAGGACGGCCGCGCAGAAGCCGAGAGTGATTTCGTCGGCACACAGGCCATTCAGGTAGACGGATAATGCCAAAGCCCCCTATCCTTAAACCTCGCGAGGTTATCGCACTTTTACAAAAACACGGCTTCGTCGTTGTGCGCCAGCGCGGTTCGCACATCCAATTTCGCCATCCCGACGGCCGCTGCACCACAGTACCCAACCACCAGGGACGCGACATCGCTCCGACGCTCCTCCGCCAAATCGCCAAGGACATCGGCATGACTTGGCAGGAGCTTACCAGCCAGGTTTAATCGCCCCCACAGCGTAGCCTCACTCTATTGCGTCACTGCCGGCCTTCTGCCCTCCGCCCCCCATGCGCGATACCCGTAGTGCGGTACCCAAGCTCTCCTGCTCTACTTTCTTCTGCTCTATGGCTCTCGCGGCCCGCAGGCCGCGCTGTGTCCCCCGCAGTGAACCTTATCCTGCCGCCAAGGCGACACTCCCTTCCTGGGGTTGTGGTGATCTTGAGCCGCTCGCTATGCCGCTGGTTATGGCGAATCAATGCTGGAACCATTGTTTCGCATGAAAGCAGCCTCGCCATTGGCTGCGATGGTCAATATGCCGCCCACCGGGCCGGGGCTGACCATCAGCGTGCCGTCGCTGCGCCGCCATTGCCGACCGAACCAATCATGATTATGGCCGAACACAACAGCCCCCGGCCGCAGCGCGCCGATCAAATCAGCCACGCAACCATACACGCAACCCGCCGATGCCTCATCGCACGGCAGCTCCGGCAGCTTCGGCGGATAATGCGTCAAAAGAATCATGCGATCCTGCGGCATAACCTGCCGCTGCGCCATGCGAAGCAGACCGCGGCACTGCGGCTCAAGATCACTTTCGCCGGGCGTGTCGCAATACCACTCATTCGCGAAGCCGATGCCCGCCACCCACAGCCCCTC